>CAZZEE010000071.1:0-6555 GCA_964652695.1 uncultured Cytophagales bacterium | reverse complement strand
ATTCCATCAGTCCAGCCAATCCCTGTTGTTTCCTTGTTTAAAAGATAAAATTTTAGTATCTTTTTGATGGGGTTAGTTGCATCTACAACGAGCCATCAGTACAGCATCAAGCACTATCTAAATCATGATCACTATGAAACCCTTAACATCCATTCATCACAAAATTCGACATTTGCCTCTATTGATATTGTTAGTTATCTGCAACATCAGTTTTAACGGATGTTCCGGTTCTAACGAATCATCTCTTAACGAATCATCCATTTCAGGTCCGGGTAATAAGCTCCTTATGCCAGCCCCCAATCTCCCAAAACCTGCTATATTTATATACGGTCCTGAGTCTTTTGTTGGAAATCAGTGTAAAATTAGCCTCTTACGTACTGAAAAAATTGACCTTCCAGCAATAACCATCTTGTTAAAGAGCAATAATAAAGCCTCCTTTGTATTCATCAAAAAAAATGGCGAGGCTTGTGGTGAAATTGCTAAGCCTTTAGAGGTAACCGACTATACGAAGGATAGGTATCAAGATGACATGACACAACCCATCAAATTAAGACTCGACAAAGATAATGGAGAGAAAGAAGCAACAATAACAATTACTATCTTAGGAAACAATAATGAAGTTCTTGCTGGAAAAGATATCTATTGGAGGAAAGAGGGAACCAGTATATTTTTTCAACCGGATGCTTTTAGATCCACGGATCAAGAAGAAGTTAAAGTTACTATAACCAATACAGGTAATAAGCCAACAGATCTCTCTAAGCTAATTATTAATTGTAAGAGTACTGATGAACAGGTGTTTATAATAGGTAATACGTCATCAGAAACATCTAACATTAATTTAGCGACAGCTACAGGTGTGAAAGACCTGGATAGTCATTTAAGCACACAGATGTCAATAAGACTTTTGAACCCCTTGGAAGATCAAGCAGTCGGGTTGGAAGTGACTTTATCAGAAGTAACTTCCTCAAAAGAAAAAAAGGATAATACCTCACCAGTGATCGCTAAAGTTCCACTTTTATTCTATCCACACCAGATTCCCCAAATAAAAAAAGAAATCTATCAACAGATAGGTGAAAATGGTGAGAAACTAGATGGTTTTTTACAAAATAGCTCATCATATGAATTGAAATATTTAACAGAGAGTCTAGCTAAGCTAGAAGAAGGAATAAAAAAATTCCGGGGCTTATCAGATAAACTTGCGAATATTGCACAAAACAATCCAAATTTTGAATCCCTCATCAGTAACTTACGTTATGATTGTGAGAGATATATAAAAAGGTGGGAATTAGCTATCCAAAGGATTGAAGCAGTCATTCAAGTTGAAAAAATGACCGAGAGGTCTCAAATGTTACAACAAGAGTTAGAAACAATACCTGGTATCATGCAGAAAAAGTTTCGCCCCCTAGCAAGCGAAAGTAACATCCAAAATATAACAGATGCACTAATAGCTCCTTATCACAAAGATCTAGCCCTTGAGGAACAAAGCATTAATGGATTACTAAAACGTGCTCAACAAATCCGTCAAGAGCTTGCTTCTATCCAGCATTTATCAAATCAACAAAATAAAGGAGCCAGTAATTCAAATCTTGCACCAATAGATGAGCAACTAAAAATGATTGAAGCGAAATCACAAACCAGCTTGGAAGATGGGTTTAGCTTGTTCAAGTCCATTTTATTGCAACAACAAAACGCTACGCTTGATCAGCTTGAATGGAAAGAAAAAGAACAAAACGAGCAAATGGATGCGCGCTATGATCAATTAAAGCTTCAAGCTACAGTGTTGGATCAATGGAGCAAGTACATACGTACTCAAAATCAAAAAAACATCAATGAACATGCTTTATACATCGAAGAAAGCTATGTGTGGGTAGCTAACAAAATGTTAAAATTGGCACGGGCTTATCATGCTAAGAAATATTCTGGGAATGTACTTAAATGTACTAACGTAGTTAATAGTACCATTATTCCAGAATCTCTATTGCTGCCAAAAATCACTGAATTGGATAAAATGAAAGAGCTAGCCAACATTATAATTGATGCGGCCATAAAAATTAATCAAATTCTTGAACCTACAAGAAAGCATTTTCCTTTTATCCAACAACTTGATTGGGAACCTGGCAAGTTTCATATCAAAGAACATATATCCGAAAAGTTAAGTAAGAACTTAGAAGCGGAGGGAACTGAAAAATAACCACAGAAATTACAATAACATTTGAACAGGGTAAGGGAAATTTTTTCCCTTACCCTGTTTGATGACGGGGCCTTGCGCCAGTTGAGAGAGCTCTATGCCCATACACTTATTGCTTAGTAGCCAGCCTACAATTCTCCATACCATGCAGGTATACCATCCAAAGCTTCCAAGCTTGATTCTCCTTTACTCATCTTCCAGCAACCATACTCCTTTCCATTAGTGATAACCAACACAGGTGCCTGAAGCTGTCTATTATAACGTGCCAGCTGGATGTATACTTCCTCCGTTAATGCTACATGGGCAGCCTTACATTCTGCCACTAAAAGCGGATTACCCTGTCGGTCATAGGCCACTACATCCGGTCGATCCATCCGATAATGCCCTTGTATTTGTCTTTCTATGCGAATTAAGGCTTTGGGATAAGACAATTCTTGGGTGAGATAGTATATCAAATGTTGCCTCGTCCATTCTTCGGGAGTTAGTCGCACATACTTCTTTCGAATGGCATCAAATATGTAAGGTTTACCAGCTACTAAACGTATTTGGTGGTTAAATGTAGAAAAATTGAAGATTTGCATGTAACTTTTGCTACCATTAAGGCGAACACAATAACCAAACACTTCGTCATTGCGACTGCCACGGATCTGAGATCCTCGCAGTGACAGAAGCGAAGCAATCGATTATGCAGTATATTAGATTTCGCAACCAATGTACCCGATAAAGATAACTTTTAAATGGATTATCTGCTATCCCACAGGCCCATGCAACGATGAGCCCTTTGGGGTTGCCACGGTCGCTTCCGTCACTGCGATTGCCGCAGTCGCTGTGCGCTCCCTCGCAATGACGACGAAGGCTGTGGCAGTCCCTCGCAATGACGGGCTTTAACGGTTGGTATACCTTAGCTGAATAAAGTGTCTAACTTAAATCAACCCCTATGAACCTACTAAAATTAATAATAAAACGGTTACACCTATTTATCGTGCCAGCTGTATTATTGGCAATGAGCTTTGCTACTACTTCTACGCCTGATTCGATGACGAAAGAAGCGTGGGTAGAAAGCCAGTTTCAGCAACTTTCACCAGAAGAACGGATTGGACAACTTTTTATGGTAGCTGCTTATTCTAATAAAGAAGGAGAGCAACACCAACAACACCAAGCATTCATCGAGCACTTAATCCGACAATATAACATTGGAGGACTTATTTTCTTTCAGGGAAACGCTGTTAGTCAAGCCAAGCTGACCAATCAGTATCAAAGTATAACCAAGACTCCTCTCCTCATAGCCATAGATGCGGAGTGGGGATTAGGAATGCGACTGCGTGATACCATCAGCTACCCAAGACAAATGACCTTGGGTGCTATTCAGAACAATCAGCTGATCTACGACATGGGTGCTGAGATTGCACGGCAGCTAAAGTTACTAGGGGTACATATTAACCTAGCTCCTGTAATGGATATTAATACGAATCCTGATAATCCAGGCGTAGGTAGTAGATCTTTTGGAGATAGCAAAGGTATTGTAGCTAGTAAGGGACTGGCTTATATACAAGGCCTACAAGATAATGGGGTTTTGGCTGTAGCGAAGCATTTCCCAGGGCTAGGTGAAGCTAGCAAAGATAGCCATCTTGAATTACCGGTTTTATTACAAGATACGGCTAGACTCGAGAACATAGAACTATATCCTTTTAGTCAGGCTATTGCAGCAGGAGTGGGGGGGGTTATGGTGGCGCATACGTATATACCTGCTTACGATACTACCCTCAATAGGGCCACATCCCTATCACCACAGCTGGTTACAAAGCTCTTAAAACAAAAATTAGGGTTTAAAGGCCTTGTGTTTACAGATGCACTTAACATGAAAGCTGTTAGCAAATTTTATCAACCAGGCGAAGTAGACCTCTTAGCTTTACAAGCCGGCAATGACGTATTATTATTTCCAGAAGATGTGCCTAAAGCTATTGCCTTCATTAAAGCAGCTATGGAAAAGGGGGAACTGGATCCAGCTTGGATAGAACAAAAAGTCAAAAAAATTCTGACAGTCAAGTACCAAATGCATTTGCACCAGTGGAAGCCTATAGAACTAGAGGGGTTGCAGAAAAAAATAAATACCCCTCATGCACAGCTGCTGAAGCAACAGCTATTTGAGCAAGCTATTACCTTAGTAGCTAACCGAGATAATTTACTGCCCCTCACCCAATTAAATAAGCATCAAATAGCATCCCTTTCTATCATCAAGCAGGCAGATGCTACAAAGACATCCACACCAGGTACCAAGAATAAGCAAGTTACTGCTACTACCACACCACCGACTACCTTTAGCCAATTTCTAGGTAAGTATGCACCTGTTACCCACTATACCCTTAATAGGGCTACTTTAGATACTACGATGCTGCAACAACTAACAGGTGTATTAGAGAAGTATACCTTGGTCATGGTAGATTTACATAACCTATCTGGCACTAGAAGTAACCAGTTTGGGCTAGAGCCTGAGTTACTACAATTTCTAGCTAAACTGCAACAGTCTCAGACAAAAGTAGTGCTTGTGGTTTTTGGAAGCGTATATAGCTTAGAGCTCTTCCAACATATGGACCATTTGATAGCAGCTTATCAAGATGATCCCGTGGCTGAGCAGGTAGTACCGCAGATTATCTTTGGAGCTTTACCAGCTGTAGGAACCTTGCCTGTCCATATTTCCAATGTTTGGAACCCAGAATGGGGAATTAGGACTACTAGTCTCCAAAGGTTAGGATATACGTTGCCCGAAGCAGTGCAGGTGAATAGTGGAGTGTTGCAAGGTATAGATAGTCTCATAGAAAAGGCTATAGCAGAAGAAGTAATGCCAGGTTGCCAAGTGTTAGTTGCTAGACACGGTAAGGTATTTTTAGAAAAAGCTTATGGTTATCATACCTATACAAAAGAAAATCCAGTTACTAACACAACACTATATGATATTGCCTCTCTAAGCAAAGTAGTTGGAACATTACAAGCCCTGATGCACTTAGCAAGTATAGAAAAGTTAGCTACCAACCAAAAAGTATCTTTTTACTTACCTGAGCTAAAAGGAACCGATAAAAAGAACCTGCGCATCAAGCATATTTTAGCTCACCAAGCAGGATTAGTACCTTATCATGACCAAGCCTTAAAAGTAAAAATTCTTCAAGAAAATGTTAGGTTAAACAATAAATTGTTTAGTCCATACCCCTCAGCAACCTATAATAACCAGCTGAGTCCTGATTTATATACTACGCCTTGGCTGAAAGACTTTATTTGGGACCTTTGTATGCACTCTCATTTAAGGAAGAAGAAATGTTTTAAATCTTATGAGTATGAGTATAGTTGTATAGGTTTTTATATCATGCATAAGCTAGTAGAAAAGTTAGTTGAGCAGCCTATGGAAGTTTTTTTAGAGGATTATTTCTACCAACCCCTAGGACGCAGTTATATTACCTATCGTCCGCTACACAAATTTACCCTAGATGGCATAGCACCTACTGAGGAATATGACTTTTTTAGAAACAGTCTTATTCACGGTATCGTGCATGACCCCCAAGCAGCTATGTATGGTGGTGTAGCTGGTAATGCAGGACTATTTAGTAATGCACATGACCTAGCGGTAATTTTACAAATGAATTTACAAGATGGTTATTATGGGGGAGAACGATATTTCAAAGAAGGTATTATACAACAATTTACCACCAAAGCTTTTAAAAATAACCGAAGAGGCCTTGGATGGGATAAGCCCGAATGTAAAAAGGGGATAAATAGTTTTATATATGCTTCTGACGCTACTTATGGACATTTAGGCTTTACAGGAACAGCAGCTTGGGTTGATCCGGAGCATGGTTTAGTATATATCTTTTTATCTAATAGAACTTATCCTAGCCAGCGCAACACCAAATTAGCTGCCCAAAAGATTCGGACCAAGATACAGGAGATTATATATAAGTCTTTGCAGGATGTTGAATGGGAAGAGTAGAGGTGCATTTATATAAATTGGCTACAAGTGGGTTGCCGCAGTCACTTCGTTCCTTGGCAATGACAGTTGCGCTAGTGTAGGGAGAGCTACTTCTACTAGAGAGATCCGCTCCTATTCCACCGTCACCGATTTAGCCAAATTTCTAGGCTGGTCTACGTTGCATCCTTTCTCTACGGCTATGTAATACGCTAGCAACTGCAAAGGCACTACTGCTATCAAAGGCATGAAGGCTTCGTAGGTAGCAGGTACTTCAATCACATGTTCTACCAAGCTCTTAACATGTTGATCTCCTTGGGTAACAATCGCAATAATTCTTCCTTTTCTGGCTTTGACTTCTTGGATGTTAGAGATGATCTTTTCATAGATTCTATCTTGTGTAGCAATAAAC
>CAZZEE010000070.1:424-6660 GCA_964652695.1 uncultured Cytophagales bacterium | reverse complement strand
GTATCACTCCTCCGCCAGGTCATCAACCAAGAGATAGGGCCTGAGGGGCGGCTAGAGTATTCTATCATCGTAGACCAAGGCAATAACCACCAAGGCCCTGTTACGATCAACTTGCCTACGCAACGCAACTATAAGCCTACCACGCATACGTCACCTACCTTTAGAGAAGCTCCTCATAACCCTTTTGTATTAAAGAGCTTTCGTGACCTTGACCAAGTCTCCTGCCTCAACCCCAACTATACCTTTGATAACTTTATAGAGGGTGATTGTAACCAACTAGCCAGGTCCGCTGCCCAAGCCGTCGCTAAAAAACCTGGCAGAAATTCCTTTAACCCATTGATGTTGTATGGTAAAGTAGGCTTAGGAAAGACGCATATTGTCCAAGCTTTAGGGAATGAGGTCAAAGCTCATTTTGCTGATAAATTTGTCCTGTATGTTTCTTCCGAGCTATTTACTACACAGTTCATAGAGAGTTTGCGTAACAATAATGTGCAAGATTTTACACACTTTTATCTACAAGCTGATGTGTTGATACTGGATGATGTGCAATTTTTAGTAGGTAAAGAAAAGACGCAGGAAATCTTCTTTCACATCTTTAATCATCTCCACCAAGCAGGGAAGCAAATTGTGATGACTAGTGACTGTCCCCCCAAAGACCTCAAGGGCCTCCAAGAAAGACTACTCTCTCGCTTTAAATGGGGGCTAACAGCAGACCTGCAGCAGCCTGACTTTGAAACTCGGGTAGCCATTATCAAGAATAAGATGCAGGCAGATGGCATAGATATAGGGGAAGATCTCATAGAATATATTGCCCACAGCGTAGACACCAACATACGGGAATTGGAGGGGGTGCTTATCTCTTTGATTGCTCATTCTTCGCTCAACAAACGAGACATGGACTTAAGCCTAGCCAAACAAGTGCTTAAAAACATTGTCCATGATATAGATACAGAGATTAGCATGGATTATCTACATAAAATAGTGACGGAGCACTTTAATATCTCTTTAGAAAGCATCAAAAGCAAAACCCGTAAAAAAGAGATTGTGATTGCTAGACAGGTCGCGATGTATTTAGCCAAACAGTACACCAACCACTCTTTGAAGTCTATTGGGGATTATTGTGGAGGCAGGGATCATAGCACGGTCATACATGCTATACAAGCTGTCAAGGATATGTTAGCAACAGGACATCAGTTTAAACTTTCTTTCGAAGAGATTAAACGCAAGGTAAACATAAAGCTTCCACACGTCAACTAAAATATAAGTCAAAGGGTGTTATTGAGGTAAGCGAGGACGTTTACGCCCTAAGACGAGCTATTTATATCATTGAAAAGCTACCTTTACTGGCTACTTGTTCATTCATCCTAACTCATTAACTTTATTGTATGTAAGTAGGTAGTTGCAAGAATCCACCCACCACATAGAACCATATATACTTTAGAATTTATGCATGATCTACTTGATACTACTCCACTAGATGGCAAATATCTAGGTAAACTTTCTACAGATTTCATCCAAGTAGCTGATAAGCTGCGGGAATCCTCTTATATTATTCGAGAAAGGGGGGGATATGAATTTCCTGTCTTTATCCTTTCTTTTACCCCCATAGAGCTAGGCATATTATTGATCAATGTGGATGAGATGCAAAACCAAGGTTATTATTATGCAACGTACTTGGATGCCTTGGTACAAGCGCAAATAATACCTCCTGACAAAGCTACTGACTTTCAAGGTGCATATAAAGACCCAGAGGAGTTCTGCTGCTTACTAGTTATAGACGCAACACAAGGTTTTGCCAAGTTCCTGTATATACCCTATCCTGTGGATTAAAAAAGTTTGTGAAGTTTTCAGTAGATCAGTAGTTTCAAGGATGCTTTCCTGGGATTTGGTAAGCTCTCTCAGGTACAAACCACTCAATAGATAAAGTTTCGGCATCATCGGATTGCCACGGTCAATACGTCCACTTGCAATGACGGGCTTGCGCCATTTGAATTGCAATAGCAAAGTTCTCGCAACCAACTGATTGAGTTACTGATTCTAACTGGCACGGAAGAAGAACTTCCGCGCCAGTTTGGAGTGGCAGTCCTGCAACCACTTTAACGGGGGAGGAGAGGTTAGCCAATAGGGTTTTAGAAAGTATAAATAATCTCTTGGTCAATGGTCTTAATCTTACTACCTGTAATGATTAGGTGAAAATGTAAAGGTAAGGACCCTAGTCCTGGATCGACATCTATGTCTTTGATAGTAAATTCGATGCTTCCATTGGGTTGTATCAGCGCTTGACCACATATATGGGAGAACTGTCGTTTTTCTCCGTTGTTAACATGCTTTTCATTGCCAAGCGTTAGTCTCAACGGGTCTTTTGCTTGAACTTCAAGAGTCATCTCTTGCATAGAAACCGTATTACCTGTATGATTAATTAAATACATACTGGAACCGTGCCGACCTTTGATAATAGACTTCTTTCAAAACTTCACTAACGCCCAGCCTAACACGCACTGGATACCCGCATTCGCGGGTATGACAGCAGAGCGAAGCGGTTATAAGCCTGAGAAAAGAAGGCTATCGACTATTAATATCTAACATCATACAGTTTTGAAAGAAGTCTAATGATAGGCTCTCTCTTCGTTGGTGATACATGAACCTGCTTTTCAATAGGGTCAGGATAGTCAGGCAGACAGGCCACTAACATGAGTTGATCGGGCGTTGTACCAGCTCCTATTCCATCATTATCGTTATTACACGCTGTGAGGAAAGCTGCCATCATCAAAAGGCATAACTTGCCTGCTTTATTTACGTGCTTAAATAATGCTACCATATCGATTGCTGTTAAAGAGTTGAAGAATGTTGAAAAGTAGGTTCCAATCTAGGATAAACTTTGCATAATTGTATGCATATGTACTAATAGATATCTTTTTTTCTGGGATAAAGTACTAGGTGGTCTTGCTGATAGATATGAAGTATCTTGAACGGAGATTCGATTTTAACCCTTATTAACGTACTTTGTGGAGAAAAGAATTTCAAGAATCTTCCCTGCAAGATCCGAAAGCATCATAGAGGCCTTGAAACCACCACAAAAGAAGCTTTCTTATGCACAAAATCTTAAAAATCATTTATAGAAGCGTAGTTATCGTGTTCTTGGTAATAATAACTGCCTTGCTAGTAGCAGGCTTATATGTTTACCATCATCGCGATCAAATTACAACCAAAGCTTTTCAAGCTGCGATGACCAAAATGACTTATCCTGCGCAAGTCAAAAAAGTGCAAATCAGTTTATGGAAAGACTTCCCGCAATTAAGCCTGATACTGCATCAGGTAGCTGTACAAGATCCAACTAAAAAAGCAAAAAACATCTTAGTAGCCCGCCAAATAAACTGTGCCTTTAATATCCTCTACCTGATGCGAGGAAAATACATCATAGACCATGTGTCCATAGAACAGGGAGTATTCAACCTGTCTACTACTAGACAGCAGCCTACCTCCAAATTGACGCGTGCGTCCTATATCCAGCAGGTGCCACTTACGCTCAAAAAGCTTATCCTGAAAGATATAACCTTGCTTTATGCAAAGGATGGAAAACACCCTTTCACCTTGCAAACTCACATACGGCATGCCCAAACCAGTATGAAAATGACCCAACAAAGTATATCCCTGCATGTTGTAGGACAAGCCATCATGCAACAAATAACTTACCAGCACATCCAATACCAGGCAACCATTCCATCTACCATCAATATCCAGCTACAGTATGACTTTGCTACGCAGATATTTACCGTTACTTCAGGCAGCATCAAGCAGCCTGCATATACGCTACAGGTCCAAGGTAGCTGGCGTTCCGAAGGGCCTAAGCCTTTTGCTGATCTGCAGATCGGTGCGCAACAAATAGATATACAGCAGTTGATACCATGGCTACCACCATCTCTTTGCCCACAGGTAACTGCTTATCAGCCCCAGGGCAAATTAGCCTGCCAGGCACACTGGAAGCAGGATGGAAAATCGTCTCTAGTGGTCGATTTTACATATCAAGAAGGCAGCATCTTACTACAAGGATTCACCGAGCGACTACACATAACTCACTTGGCAGGAAAATTATCTCTGCCCAATGGGCCTACTGGAAGTGGAGGTAGTTTACAAGTAGATGAGTACATGGCTACAGTAGGATCCAGTGAGTTGCAGGGTTCGTTCAAAGTGATGGATCTTCAGCAACCACACCTACAGGCTCGTGCTTCCCTGCGACTAGACTTACCTACACTGGCACAAGCTTTATCCTACACTACCTTGACTCATATAACCGGCCAATTGGCAGGTAACTGTGAATTCAATGCTAGCTTGGAAAGCTTACTCCATCCTACTGCTCAACAGGCTCCGGTTTTGTTGACAGGTGAACTCAAAACACAGGGGGTGCAGTTCAGCTATAACAAAGCAAGATTTCAACTACGAGATACCACTGTCTTATGCAACCAAGACGACACCTGGTCGATCCCAGAATTGGTGGGACAACTCGATGGGGAAACTTTTGTACTAGCGGGCAAACTACACCAAGGTGGTGCGCTCCTGTTGAAGGGCAGGGGGTCTATTCATTTCACAGCTAAGCTATATGCTGACTATCTAGCGCTAGATAACCTATTACCAGGCAATGAACACAAGACAAAGACTGAGTCTACAACGGATTTTACAATATCTCCTCGTATCTCAGGGGTGTTGACATGCGACGTAGAGGAGGTGGTTTATAAACGTTTTCACGGGAAGAAACTACGCGGTAGCCTACAAATAAGCAACCAGCTATTAAAAGCTGAGGACTTAGCATGTGGGTTTGCAGGTGGTAATATACGACTAGCAGGCGCCATCGATACCAAGGCTAACCATCTACAGATTTCTACCAAGGCTAACTTACAAAATGTGCAGCTAGCCACCTTGTTTCATACGTTTGAAAATTTTCAGCAGCATTTCTTAGAAGATAAACACCTGGGCGGACAACTAGGATCAGATATCACTTTATCGATGCGGGCTGATAAAAAATTCAATATTGATAGTTCATCGATACATGCTGATATGAGCGTAAGATTACATCATGGGGTTTTGAAGAATTTTGAACCTTTACAACGGCTATCTTCCTATGTATCAGAAAAAGACCTCAAATACCTACACTTCTCTAGCTTAAAAAACAACCTACATATCCAAGATAAGACCATTCATATACCGCCCATGGAGGTACATACAAGTGTGACCAGTATTCAACTATCTGGAACTCATACCTTTGATGGTAAAATAGATTATAACCTGGTTATACCTTTACAACAAGCAGATCGTAAAGAGGTAAAACAAAGCTTTACAGAAATAGATGAGACAGCGCTAGAAGGACTTAACCTGTACTTGAAATTAGCAGGTAATGTGAAGGATTATACCTTGCATTATGATAATACGCTCTTGAAGAAGGAGCTCAAGGAAAACTTTAGAAAACAAGGTGATATGCTGGGTAACCTGTTGAAAGGGAAAACTAAAAAGCGAGATAAAGAGTTAGCCGCAGATGAGTACTTTGATTTTGAGTAGCGCATGCTCGTGTCTTAGAATGTTTCCTCTCTGATTAGAGATTCTTCTCTCCAAGTTTGGGACGATATCTTTGGTTTGCCGTAATTCCCTATATTTGTAAAGCAGCAATCATGTAGCGCTTGTAACCTATTATTATTTACTTTCTTTACCATATGCCTATTCAAAAAAATATTCCCAGCAGCACTTTAGAATATATAATCAAGCTATTAGTTATCAGCTTTCTTATCCATACTACCTCTTGTGATTGCAGCAACTCAGTGGGCTCTAAACGTAACCCAAGCCACAACAACCCACATACTCCTCCTGCAACGCCCATCGTTCCCAAGCTGAAAATTAGCTCTTTGAACTATGAATCAACTACTGGGCTGATTAGTTGTATGCTACAAAGTCAAGATAAAAAGAATACCTCACTAGTAGGTGAATTAAAATTACAAATAACCCCAAGCCAAGGAACCCAATCTATCCTACAAGGAGTTACTTTACGGGATGGAAAGTATACCATAACATTAGACAAGAAGCTATTGGAAGGTGTTGCCAACATCACTAAAACTTTTACGGTAGAGCAGCCTGCCACAGAGCTAGCGAGTGAGTTTACTTTCCAGATCATCTATGTTGACGACAAGGGAGTGGAGGAGCCAGTTGGAAGTCCAGAGACTTTGGTTTGCAGCCAGCTAGCTGTATTATTG
>CAZZEE010000070.1:0-414 GCA_964652695.1 uncultured Cytophagales bacterium | reverse complement strand
GGTCAAGTAACTTGTTCTCTATTGAACCAAAGTAAAAAACCAGTAACGAACGTCATCATCCATTGGGAGAACAAGACGAATAGTGCGCAGATCATGCAAGGAGGTAAAGCTATTCAAGAAATAATGATAGGCAAACTGAAGGCAGGACAAGAGCCAGCCAATCAGGTTATAGGCAACCTCGATTTTGGGGGCCAGGCAAGTGCTACCTTTATATTTTGGGTGACTTGTATGGGGGATGAGGCTACACGCCATAGTGAGCAAACGATAAAGATTGCTAATTCCTTGCCAGTTAAGCTAACGCTGGAGCCTGTAGGACCTACGCGACTAGAAACAGACGCTAATAAAGTATTTAAAGTGAAGGTAGTTCAGCAAGCTGATAGTGGGTCTATAGATACTTCTAAAGTAGCATTTAAG
>CAZZEE010000069.1:0-6747 GCA_964652695.1 uncultured Cytophagales bacterium | reverse complement strand
TTTAAGCTTGTTTAAGAAAGCAACTCGATCTTCTTGTTTTGCTTCCAGATAGGTGTTGAACTTATTGAGTATAACTGTTATTTTCATGGCAGTAGGGCAGAAAAGTAAATGACGCTATTAATGACTCTCCGATTGATAAATAGCCACAAGCAGCGCAAAACAAAGATAAATAAAACTGTATTTAAATAGCAAAGAAGGCACTTATTGTAAGTAGAGAGTAATAGAAGCAAGTCAAATGTACTTCCTTGCACGCAGAGGTTCGAATCCTACAGAGCCCACTTAATTGAAGTATTATTAGCAAGTAAATTCCTGCTATCCCCTTCAACCCCTCCCCAATAAGCTCTTAAATAGATTGATCATTGTCTCTCGAATAACAGCATTCACCAAGAAAGCCAAGGTGATAGAAATGAATAGACCTATCAAGGCATGTTTCAAGTCTCTCTTGATAAACCGAATGCTTCTTCGTAACATATTTTTTCTATTTAGAAGTGTTCTTTTACTCAGGCTGATAGCGATTTCTCTACCACCTAGCAACCCAATAAACACCCAAGTAGTGCTCATAGGAACTTGATTCACCTGGGTAAAGTAAAACAAGATGAGCATATATACGAGACTTACTAGCATGGAAGCTCTTACATCGGTGATGCCAGATCGCTCGTTGACGAGTTGTTGCATGCGATCACCTTTGAGGTAAAACAATAACCCCAACCCCAAGAAAATACATCCAATCACCAATAAGAACTCTACGATATTTAAGTGACGAGGCAGAAAAATGACAATGTTGGAAGCATCCTGCATCAGCCACACAGACCACAGCAACCCACTAATTAGCCATTGCAAGACCATCCATCCTTTCCAGGGCTTCATTTTAAAATAGTTACCGGCTATTTTAGAAGAGGAATACCAAAAGATAACTGCGACCACAAAGGCAATCACATAGCCAGCAAAGCTTTTTTGCACGACATGATAAACCGCACTGGACTCTGTAGCAAATACATTGAGCAATAGGAAAGACGTTGATACAGGGATCTGCCAACGCGTCAAGACCAATAAGATGATGGGGGCCAGCAATTGCGTGAAGGTAAAACTGGTGGGTGCTTCCGAAAACCCTTTTTGAGCCAATCGTTGGTAGCTTACATCTCCGTGATAAACTACCCAACTATAGGTCATAGTAGCCACAAAAATGAGACCTATAAATAGCCACAGGTGCCACCATTTCCGATTAGCATTAGCAGCTATGAAGGTGCCTATAGTCTGGATGCTGTCGTTGGCTATTGCGGAATAACTCGCTAGGATAAACCCAAACCATCTAGCCAACAACGGATAAGGAGCTACTAAGTTAGCTATAACTAATAAGCAAGCAATAATCAATAAGAAGTTGCGGTTTCTTTTAGCCGGTTCCAGGAGGTGGTATAGCGTGTATACCAACCTACTTTGTCCCACTGGATGATCGCACTTTTGTTTGGTAACGCTATGCATGGATATGGTACCATGGGTAGCATTTTTTAAAGTATACATATGTGTGAATAAAGGTTAGCAAAACGGTAAATCAAACGAATTACATAGCTTTTACATTACCCAACTACCGCTATTATGATACTTTTTGTTGCTTATACAATTTATCATATAAACCTTTAGCATCCAACAGTTGTTGATGCGTGCCTTGTTCTACTATCTTACCTGCTTCCAATACAATAATTTTATCAACCAAGGTGCCAACAGAGATTCTATGTGAGATGATCAATGTTGTTTTACCTGGCATCATCTGTTGGAGACTTTTTAATAGGGTGTATTCCGTATGGACGTCTACTGCCGACAAAAAATCATCCAATATCAATAGGCGAGGTTGACGGATAAAGGCCCTAGCAATGGCTATTCGTTGCTTTTGTCCACCAGAAAGCGTCACACCTCGTTCGCCTATCACGGTGTTTAGTTGATCAGGGAACTGTTGGATAGTTTCCTGTAAGCCAGCGGATTGAATAGCTTGTTCTACCTGTGCTTGGGTTGCATCTTGCTTACCCAATGTGATGTTATTGTGGATGCTGTCTTGAAAAAGAAAGACCTCCTGCGGTACGTAGCCTATTTGATCACGCAAAAAAGTAATATCATAGGCTTGTATAGGTTGGTCATCGATTTGTATGGAGCCTGTATTTACCTCATATAGGCGTGTCAATAAGCTAGCAATGGTACTTTTACCGGAACCTGTAGCGCCAATGATAGCCAAGGATTCCCCTGTATGAACGGTAAAGGATACGTGATCGAGGACTTTGGTTGTAGTATGGGGATAAGTAAAGCTTACTTCTTGGAAGCTCACTTTACCTTGAATGGGTGCAGTTAGATGCTGGGTAGAAATGATGGGATTTTTTTCTTGTAGTAATAGGTTGATTCGCTTTTGAGAAGCTGCTGATTTTTGTACATAAGAGACCACTAGGCTAATGGTGATGACAGGCCAAGTAAGCAAGTGCATATAGGTGATGAACTCAGCGATGTGGCCAATAGTAATGTTCCCTTGCATGACTTCTTGTCCGCCTACAAAAACTGTTAATATGATACCTAGGCTATTGGTTCCTATGGCTAATGGGGTAAAAATAGCATTGGCTCTAGCAAATCGGAGAGCGTCTTGTTTGTAGCTTTCACAAGCCCTGGAAAATTTTTGTATAAAGCTGCCTTCTCGTGAAAAAGCTTGCAATACACTTATACCTGAAAAAGTTTCTTGAGCCAGTGTATTGAGTACAGCTAACTGAGTTTGCAGTTTTTCAGAACGATCATATAGGTAATGTTTGATATAATAGGTGCTAACAGCTAAGATCGATAGGGGGAGTAAGGAATAGAAAGTAAGCTTGGCATTGATATGAAGCATATAAGGAATGAGGATCAACGATAAGATGAGCACATTAAGACCAAATACCATCGATAGACCCACGTATAACTTGACTTTATTCACATCTTCTCCAACCAGCGTCATGAGGTTACCTGTGCTGGTACGTTCATAAAAGCTGATAGGCAAGCTTTGATAATGATCATAGATTTCATTTTTGAGTTCGTTTTCAATCTTATTGGCTGCTGACATGATGATGTATCGCATCAGGAAGGAACAGAAAAACTTGAGAAAAGCCATCAACAAGATCAAGGAGCTGTATAGAGCTAGACCATGAAAAAGGGCTTTGAAAGCTACCTGGTCGAAGCGAGTATCATGAATTGAGTAGTAATCTAGCGTGGTTTTGATTAAGTTAAAGGCATCTTTGGTTAGTCGAGCTGGGATGATGGAAAAAATGTGCGTACCTATTATAAATGCGATACCAAGTAAGAAGTGGTACTTGTATCTACGGAGGTACTTGTTGAGATAAGTTAGCTCACTCACCATATAACTATATAAGGGGAACTAGGATACATTGTTGAAACAAAGGAACACAAACCTGTGGTAGTTTCAAAGCACCTATGAAGAATTAATTGATGAGCTTAGGGTACAATTCTGGGGATACCATTAACTTTACAGGTATAAAGAAAACTTATGGAAAGACCAGTACGTGTTAGATTTGCTCCTAGTCCCACAGGCGCTTTACATATTGGGGGTATCCGAACTGCCCTTTATAATTACCTGCTTGCTAAGAAGCATCGGGGACAATTTATATTAAGGATCGAAGACACAGATCAGACGCGATTTGTGCCAGGTGCCGAACAATACATCTTAGAAGCTTTGCAGTGGTTAGGCATCCAGCCTGATGAAGGGATTTATCAAGGGGGACCTCATACACCCTATAGACAATCTGAAAGAAAAGCGATTTATCAGCAATATGCAGAACAGCTTGTAGCAAATGGCAAGGCCTATTATGCTTTTGACACCCCTGAAGAGTTAGAGGCTATGCGGGAGCGATTGCAAGCTGCCAAAGTAGCTTCACCCCAATATAATGCTATCAGCAGGGAATGGATGAAGAATTCGCTCACCTTCCCAAAAGAAGAGGTGGCTGCTCGCTTGCAAAGTGGAGAGCCCTATGTAGTACGTTTCAAAATGCCGCACAAAGAGCTTATCCGATTTTATGATCAAGTACGGGGATGGGTGAAGGTGGAGACTTCTACGCTGGACGATAAGGTCTTACTAAAGTCCGACGGCATGGCTACTTACCATTTGGCCAATGTAGTGGATGATTATTTGATGCAAATCAGCCATGTAATTCGGGGAGAGGAATGGTTACCTTCAGCACCGCTGCATGTGCTCCTTTACCAGGCTTTTGGTTGGGAAAAAGTGATGCCTCAATTTGTACATCTACCCTTGTTGTTGAAGCCAGAAGGACACGGTAAGCTCAGTAAGCGGGATGCCGATGAACATGGGTTTCCTATTTTTCCTTTATCCTGGACAGATCCATTTACACAGCAACATGCTATTGGATTCCGAGAAAAAGGATACCTTCCTGAAGCACTTATCAACTTCTTGGCCTTATTGGGTTGGAGCCCAGGAACAGATCAGGAATTGTTTAGCAAAGAAGAACTAATCCAAGCCTTCTCGTTAGAAAGAGTAGGTAAGTCAGGGGTAAAGTTTGATATTCAAAAAGCCAACTGGTTTAATCATCAATATTTACTTAAAAAAACGAAACAGGAGCTCGCTTCTTATGTAACGAAAGCGCTGGACCAGGAGAAGCTTCATTATACCCAAGCCCAAGTAGAGCAGGTTTGTGAGCTCATAAAAGAACGGGCTACTTTTCCACAAGACCTATGGGAGCAAGGGAAAGTCTTTTTCCAAGCACCCACTACTTATGATAGCCAGGCTGTGCAGGAAAAATGGACTCCTGAAGCCCATGCGACTTTGCAAGAGTTTGTAACAGTCGTGGGAGCCCTACCTAACTTCCAAGCTACGTCTATTAAAGAAGCTTTGGTACAGCTTCTTCAAGGGAAAGTTTTAAAGCTTGGTGACATGATGCCTGTCATACGCATTGCATTATTGGGTACCACCGCAGGACCTGACTTGATGCAAAGCATGGAGATCTTAGGAAAAGAAGAGACAATAGCAAGGATACAGCGGGCTTTGAAACACATTCAGCCACTCAATAATTAGGCTTGCCAAATGTGGAGACAATCACTAAGGTAGCTTGACTTGAGTTGACCAAATACTTAGCTTTGAAATGCATTATTTTATAACTCTTGTGAAAGAGGGATATAGCTTTGATATTTATTCATTTAGTTCAATTGGTGGTAACGTGAGTTTACTCTCGCCACTATATTGCTACCTTAATAACGCTACTTATGATCTCTACTCATTCATATCGTTTCCTTTTTTGGGGTTTGTGCCTACTCATAGCCACTTTATCTATACAATGTAATTGTGGTAACCGAACTGGTTCCTCTACAACTACTGACTCTAATGACAAGGATAAAGATCCTTTGGTCCAGGCAGCACGAGATGGTGGACAGCCTTTTTTGGCTGAGGCATTGGAGAAAATAAACAAGGGTAATCTCGAGGACATCAATAAACCTATATATGCTGGTACTCGGGATACTGCTTTACACAATGCTGCCGAATTAGGCAACATAGCTATCATACAGAAATTACTTCAACATGGTGCTAGGGTGAGTATAAAAAACAAATTCCATAGAACCCCTTTAGAATCTGCCGTCAAAAAAGGACATACAGAAGCTGTTAAATTATTGCTCGATAACGGGGCAGATATACGGACAAAAACTGGAATAGAGGAAAGTTCTCTCTTGTTCCCAGCTGTTGAGGAAGGGCATGCAAAGATAGCTAAACTATTGCTAGAGAAAGATCCCACATTGATAAGCTCTATTGATAAGGATCAAAATACCCCCCTTCACTTAGCTGCCAAGAATGGAGATTTAAAAATGGTTAAGTTATTGCTGGATAATGGCGCTAATACATTTGCCAAAAACAAACTTGAAAGATCCCCTTTACATAACGCCATTCAGCATGGAAGGGAAGAAATAGTCAGGTTTTTACTGGATAAAAAACCCACGTTAATACAATCTACCACTTTGGGTCAAGATACTCCCCTGCACTTAGCTGCCGAGAATGGACAAATCGAGATCGCCAAGTTATTGCTAGAGAAAGATCCTGGATTGATAAAATCTACCAATAAATATCAGAATACACCCTTACACGTGGCTGTTGAGAAAGGCGACTTAGAGATGGTTAAATTATTGCTCAAGAAAGATGCTGACATGTTTGCTAATAACATATGGGGAAAATCTCCTTACAAGCTGGCTACTGAACAAGGAAAGGAAGGGGTATTTCAATTATTATTAGAAAAATGCGAGGAATTTTTTATCAATCATTTAGCAAAAATGCTACAATTGACAAACGAGCAGAAAGAAACTTTGAAAAATAAGGCTCAGGCAAATAAAGAAAAAAAAAGCTTGCAAGATGCAGATAAAATATTAAAAGATTTACAAGCAGTGAACAGTGGTCTAGAATCAAGTAACCATCAGGAACAACAAAATGCTATGATATTACTAAATCAAGCATTACGAAAAGTAGTACCTGGAATTCCCGCGATTATAGAACTTGGTTTAGCTCAAGAAATTATAAAATCGTTAATATTATTTGCAAGAAATTTCAAGGATCAAATAGAGCTAAGAGATAGAAAATAGCCAAGTTTATACTAATTTATTGAGATTCGGTGAAAATTTTCTTACTGCTTTTATATCTCTAGGACGGTCGCTCGGTTACGTTAATTGAATATCAAACTTAGCTATAGTAAGAACCTGTTACGAGGAATTGCTGGCGCTTCTTATTAGGAT
>CAZZEE010000068.1:4627-6952 GCA_964652695.1 uncultured Cytophagales bacterium | reverse complement strand
GACAATATATTACCTAAATTATTTTCTAGTATTTAAGTGTGAGTATTTAAGCATAGCTAGCTGCTAAAACACAATAAAATTCCAATTAAGCAACTATATTTAAGAAGTAGTCCGTAACTTTGCTTGATTTTTTAAGAATCAACTTAAATGTTACTAAAGAAAATAATCATGCAACCATCAAAAAGTAGCTGGTCTCTGCGGCTGCGCAAGATTCTAATCTTTATACTTATTCTTTCGGTTTCTTCTTGTGCATGTGGACCTAAAAAAGGTGGCAAAGGAAAGCAGGGAGGTAATGAGCAGGTCTATATCATGCTTATTCATGGTATAGGTCACACAAATCAAGAGAATGGTGAGTTAAAAAGTGGTTTGACATATGTAATAGATCCGTTGAAGAAAGCTTTAGAAGATGGGCAAGGTGGTAACGGCGATACCAAAGATGACCAAGATGGCAAAAAGAAAAGTAGGGTAGACGTCTTTGCTCCTGCTAGAAGCAACTCCATTACAGCTCCTATCAAGACACAAGCAGAGGATATGTTCAAGGTTATACAAGACAAGGGCATTACACCAAATGATAAGCTTGTTATTATGGGACATAGCCAAGGTGGTGCGGTGGCTATGACATTGTATGCTATGTATATGCGGGATTGGAAAAACTTGGCTATTGTTAGTGTGCAAGGGGCGCTTTGTGGAACTCCAGCGGTAGACATACAAGGTATCCCTCAAGAGGTTACGGATAAGGTTACTAAAATCATTGACTATTTGAGAGATGATAATAATCTTAATAAGCTAGTGCAAAGCATCACTATAGGTGGTATCTCAGTTAGTCATATGCTTGCTCGTTCTGGGGTGAATCTTAATGAACAGATTAAACAAAATCTCCCCCAAAATCAAGAAATTGAGAAGGTAATTGAGGATTGGCTAAAATTTACAACTGGGCCAGGAGGCAAAGATTTGAGCCCTAGTGGGAAATTTATGCAGGACTTAAAGCAAGCAATGCCAAAGCCGATTCCTATACCTGTTTTATTAGTAGCTGGAGAGGTTAAGAATTTTACCAAATGCATGGCTGAACAGGTGCTTGATAGTACTATAAGCAGGTCTATAGGGACGAACCCATTATTGAAGGGTTTGATTCCTGCTATTCAAGCTGGGGTAATTCAAGCGGTAGTGAAAGATGTTGGCTTGTCAGACTTAATATCAATTTTAAAGTCGGACTGGAATAATTTAGTAGCTAGCGGCCAGCCCAATGATTTACTAATTCCAGTGTCTTCTCAATGGGGACAGGGACTGATTCAGGGAGACAAAGTACGTGGGCAAACTAATGCATTTACTGACTATGTACACACTGAATCCCTGCTAGGGCAATCTAGGTTTGATGAAGAAGTCAAGTTTATAAAAGATTTTATTAATAATAAGAACTAAAATAACTTCTATCCGTTGCCTTTTAGGGCTTTTTACATGCATTTATATCACCAATTATATCACTTTCTTATCAAATATAAATTAGCACTCGTGTTGGTTGTTAGTTGTCTGTCGCTGCCGCCCGTAGCGTTGGCACAGCCTGCTGAAGCTCATGAAAAAGAAGAAGGTAACTTCATTCTCCATCATATTGGTGATGCCCATGAGTGGCACTTAGCAACTATCGGACACACGCATATAACCATTCCCTTGCCTATTATACTGGTCTGTAAAGATAGGGGAGTAGAAATCTTTTCTTCCAGTCGCTTTTTAGATGCGCACCATCATCGAGTCAGTTATAGGGGCTATCATGTCAATAGCCATGAGAAGGTTGTAGCGCACGATCCTACCTGGGGTTTTTATGACTTATCTATTACCAAAAATGTGGCATCCATGCTGATAAGCATGATCCTATTGGTAACAGTAACTCTAGTCGCTGCTAGGCGATATAAAGCCAATCCCTATGGTACGCCACGTGGCTTCTGGGGATTGTTAGAAATGCTCATTTGTTTTGTAAGAGATGAGATAGCGATCCCCAATATTGGAGCTCATTCCTACAGGCGATTCATGCCCTATCTCCTGAGCGTATTTTTCTTTATTTGGTTAAATAACCTCATGGGATTGTTGCCGGGGGCTGCCAATGTAACAGGTAATATATCTGTGACCCTAACACTCGCTTTATTTACCTTTTTTATTACCGCCATTCATGGCAATAAACATTATTGGGGCCATATCCTTCGCCCACCTGGGGTTCCTATATGGCTACTGCCAATTATGATCCCCGTAGAAATACTGGGGTTACTTACCAAGCCCATCTCCCTGATGGTGCGTCTTTTTGCTAACATCACAGCCGGGCATATTATCTTACTG
>CAZZEE010000068.1:0-4617 GCA_964652695.1 uncultured Cytophagales bacterium | reverse complement strand
GTTTGATATTTATCTTCCAGACCTCCTGGGCAGGATTGCTCAGTGTTCCCTTTGGGGCTTTCATGTTTTTATTAAAACTTATTGTTGCTTTCTTACAAGCTTATATCTTTACGCTCCTATCTGCTATCTATTTTGGTATGGCAGTAGAGGAGACTCATGAATAATTGTATGATTAGATTAATTTTATTTTGTATAACTTTTAAATAAAGACACATATGAATAATTTTTCATTGTTATTGGATGCAAGCTTGGGCTTGCTAGGAGCAAGTATTGGTGCTGGTATCGTTGCACTAGCTGCAGGTTTAGGCATTGGTAAAATAGGCAGCTCAGCTATGGAAGCAATAGCCAGGCAACCAGAAGCTAGCGGTAAAATACAAACAGCCATGATCATTGCTGCTGCTTTGATCGAGGGGGTAGCTTTGTTTGGCGTACTCGTTTGCTTGCTCATCGCTACAAAATAAGTTATCACAACCGCTTACACACGCGTTGATTATGGATTTAATAACACCTGATTTTGGTATCTTCTTCTGGCAGACAGTCACGCTGGTAGTGGTCATTTTTATTTTAGGTAAATTTGCGTGGAAACCCATTCTTCACATGTTGGGAGAGCGAGAAGGTTATATAGCACAGTCCCTACAAAGCGCCCAAGAAGCAAAAAATATGGTTGCTCAAATGAAGGAAGAACAAGCCAAGCTATTGGAGCAGTCTACGAAAGAAAGAGAAAAGATCATCCATGAAGCGGTAGCCAATAAAAATGCTATACTGGAAGCAGCTAGTCTAGAGGCTAGGCAATTAGGTAATAAAGTCTTGGAAGAAGCTAGAGAAGTGATAGCAGCGGAAAAGGAGCTGGCTTTTGATCAGCTGAAGCAGGAAATAGCCATGTTGTCTATCCAAGTGGCTGAAAAATTATTGGCCCAAGAACTTCATCCAGAACAACGTCAAGAGGAGCTCGTGAGAAGGCTGGTCAAAGAGACTAAACTTTAGGGATTGTCGGGAGTTGTCACTGCGAGGAACGAAGTGACGTGGCAGTCCCGACACCACTCCAAACATATGAACGTATCAAACTTACAAGTAGCATCTAGTTATGCCAATGCTTGGTTTAAACAGGCACAAGAAGCAGATGTGTTAGAACAGGCGTATCAAGATGTCGTGTTATTGAAACAAGTGGGGCGAGAGAATAAGAACCTCATCAAGGTACTACAGAGTCCTATCATACCTAGCGAAAAGAAGTTAGCCATCTTTCAGCAACTATTTGGTTCTCATGTGCATGACTTGACGCTTACTTTCTTTTCCATCGTGAGTAAGAAGAGAAGGGAAGCTTACTTGCTGCCTATACTAGAAAAATTCCTAGCCATGTATCGTGTACATCACCAGGTACAGTTGGCTACTATCACCACGTCTTGTAAACTCCCGGCTGACTTGGTTGATCCTGTGAAAGACTTGGTCAAGAGCTGGAAGTCCTGTCAAGAAGTGATCCTCACAGAGCATGTGAATCCTGCTATCGTAGGAGGTTTTATACTAAGGGTGGGCGACCAACAGCTGGATAATAGCTTGGCCAACAGGCTAGCTAAAATGAAAAAAGAATTTTCAATCATTCCTGACTAACTAATTATTAACACTATTGATAAACTTTATCCTATAATTTATTAAATAAAAGTCTATGGCAGATTTAAGACCTGACGAGGTAGCATCGGTCCTTAGAGGGCAGCTAGCTAACTTAAAAACAGATGCTGAATTAGAAGAAGTAGGCACGGTACTACGGGTAGGTGATGGGGTAGTACATATTTATGGACTTACACAAGTGCAAGCGGGTGAGCTTATTGAATTTGAAAATGGGAAGAAAGCACTGACCCTCAACTTGGAAGAGCATAGTGTGGGTGCAGTTATATTGGGTAATTCAGAGGGTATTGAAGAGGGTACTATCGTCAAACGTACCAGACAAATAGCTTCCATTCAGGTAGGGGAAGGACTTGTAGGGCGTATCGTCAATACATTGGGAGAACCCATCGATGGGAAAGGTCCCATCAAGGGTGAATTATTGCAGATGCCGCTGGAAAGGAAAGCACCTGGCGTACTATTTCGTCAACCTGTTGCAGAACCGTTACAGACCGGTATTAAAGCCATAGATGCGATGATTCCGATTGGACGGGGACAACGGGAGCTTATCATTGGAGATAGACAAACTGGAAAAACGACCCTTGCACTAGATACTATTATCAATCAACGTACTTTCTTTGAACAAGGCAAACCTGTTTATTGCATTTATGTGGCTATTGGTCAAAAATCTTCTACTATAGCCAGCGTAGTGGCTGACCTACAGAAACATGGAGCCATGGACTATACGGTCGTCGTAGCTGCGCCTGCTGCTGTTTCAGCATCTTTACAATACTTTGCACCCTTTACCGGTGCTACCATTGGAGAATATTTTAGAGATACAGGTCGACCTGCTTTGGTGGTTTATGATGACCTTTCCAAGCAAGCTGTTGCCTATCGAGAAATTTCCTTACTACTCAAAAGGCCTCCAGGACGGGAGGCTTATCCAGGGGATGTGTTTTATTTGCATTCTCGTTTATTAGAGCGAGCAGCAAAGATCAATGCCAATGATAAGATAGCGCAGCAGATGAATGACATTCCTGCATCGTTAGTTGGTAAGGTACGAGGAGGAGGGTCTTTGACAGCACTCCCCATCATAGAAACGCAAGATGGAGATGTTTCTGCTTATATTCCCACCAACGTGATCTCCATTACAGATGGTCAAATCTTTTTAGAATCAGCCTTGTTTAATGCCGGCATTCGGCCTGCCATCAATGTGGGTATCTCCGTATCACGGGTAGGAGGTGCTGCGCAGGTGAAGGCCATGAAAAAGGTAGCAGGAACCTTGAAGCTAGACCAAGCCCAGTTCCGTGAGTTGGAAGCGTTCGCTAAGTTTGGCTCTGACTTGGATATGGCTACGCAAAGGATCATTGATAGAGGTCGTAAGAACCAAGTCATACTCAAACAAGGTCTCCACCAACCTATGAAGGTGGAAGAGCAGATCGCTATCTTATATGCTTCTACCAATGGATACCTGGACAGTATTCCCTTAGCACAAGTTAAAGCGTTTGAAACTTCGTATTTATCCATTTTAAAGACTCAGCATAGTGATTTACTAGCAAAATTAGCAACCGGTGCGTGGACAGAGGATATGGCGCAAGTACTAGCTGAGGAAGCCAAGAACTTGGCTAAGTTGTATACGCCTACGGCAACCAACAGGCCATAAATGAACCATTACAGTGTCATCCTCAACCCTCGTCATTGCGAGGCCACGCAGTGGCCGTGGCAATCCATATATTCCCTTTACCACTACCTCATGGATTGCTTCGCTACGCTCGCAATGACGGTATGGCAGTCTTGACACCACTATAAATGAACAATTATGTCCAATATAAAAGAGATCGTTAGTCGTATTCATTCCATCAATTCTACCCAGCAAATTACAAAGACAATGAAGTTGGTGTCTGCGGCTAAATTGGCTAAAGCACAGCATCAGCTTTTGCAATTGCGTCCTTATGCCCATCATCTCTCGACGATTGTCAATCAGGTTTTAGTTAATACGGACCCATCACTCCTCCAACCCTATATACGCAAGAACAAAGTCCAAAAGCTTTTATTGGTCGTTATGAGTGCAGATAAAGGACTGTGTGGTTCTTTTAATGCGAATATCCTCAAGAAGACGGAAGTTTATTTGAAAGAAAATAGAAACTTAGCACCTGAGCAGATAGATTTCCTGGTCATTGGTAAAAAAGCATACGCCTATTTTCAAAAGAAGGACTATTCCCTTATTACCACCTACCAATCTATATCAACAAAACTACAATTTGAGACTGCTAGCCAGGCAGCCAAGTGGATGGTCAATGCTTTTATTACGCAAGAATATGATCGTATTGAATTCATTTATAATCTTTTTGGAAATGCAGCTAGCCAGTTTGTGCAAGTAGAGCCGTTTTTGCCATTGGTTCATCCACTAGCTATGAAGCCAAGTGACCATAATCACTATATCTATGAACCCTCTCAAGCCGAACTTGTCGAAACGCTCATACCCCTTAGTTTAAGTATACAGCTCTATAAAGCCTTGCTAGAATCTAATGTTTCTGAACATGGGGCTAGAATGACGACCATGAGCAAAGCCACCGACAATGCTGAAGCTCTTTTGAAGACACTACGTATCACCTACAATAAGACTCGGCAAGCATCTATTACAAATGAAATTTTAGAGATTGCTGCAGGGGCAGAGGCATTGAAACATTAGTGGTTGTAGGACTTGTCATGTTACTACGTGCTGTTATTGCGCGGCCCATAGGGCCCTGTGGTGGCAACTTTGAAGGGATCTCCTTGTGGGTCACTGCGAGCCCCACAGGGCCCCGTAGCTGTAGAATATTAGAAGATAATCGCAGTAACGAGCGCTTCTTCGACTGGGTTCACTGGCACCGGAAGTTCATAAGCGTTCACGGCTACATATTTCGCCTAACAATTCCCTCCTGAATAGCCATACAGGTTTTAAAAGAGCCGAACTGGTTATACCAATCATTACCTTCAGGGACCTACTTTTTGTCACCACACAAAAAGTATGCAAAAAAG
>CAZZEE010000067.1:0-6993 GCA_964652695.1 uncultured Cytophagales bacterium | reverse complement strand
GTGGGCTCTGTAGGATTCGAACCTACGACCCTCTGCTTGTAAGGCAGATGCTCTGAACCAACTGAGCTAAGAACCCATTAATCGTTTACGGGGACAGATTACAAAGATAAATAAATTAGATAAAGGACCGCATATTTAGTGCTAAAAAGCACCTGTAACTTAAAGTCTCTTCTATAATTTCAGGATGGCCATGTCCCTTTGGGTTCCTCGGCATGATGAACTCCTGAAACTCTTGCCCGAACTTCCTTAACTACCGCAAGCTATGCAAGTAGGGTCATCCAGGTTACAAACTAATGGTATTTCCTGTTGTTGTTCAGCCTTGGAGTCGGTTAATTCTTGGGTAGCCTGCTCCTTTTGTATGGTAAACTTAATGGCATCTACAGCCGCCTTGGTTCTGAGATAATACATCCCGGTTTTAAGCCCTTTTTTCCAAGCGTAAAAATGCATGGAAGTAAGCTTAGCAAAGTTGGCATCCTGTAGGTGGATGTTGAGGCTTTGACTCTGACAAATGAAGGCTCCTCTATCTGCTGCCATATCAATGATGGTTTTTTGTGATATCTCCCATACGGTTCTATATAATTCTTTGATATTCAGAGGTATACGGTCTATGTTTTGAACAGAGCCATTACTTGTCATAAGGTCTTGTTTCATTTTTTCATCCCAGATACCCAGCTGGATCAGGTCTTCTAATAGATGTTTATTGACTACAATAAACTCTCCAGATAATACCCTTCTAGTATAGATGTTAGAAGTATAGGGCTCAAAGCATTCGTTATTACCCAATATTTGCGAGGTAGAAGCAGTTGGCATGGGAGCTACTAAAAGGGAGTTACGTGCCCCATGTTTTTGGACTTCTTTCCTCAGTTTTTCCCAATCCCATCTACCAGAAGTAGGTTCTACACCCCACATATCAAACTGGAAGATACCTTTGGAGAGAGGCGAACCTACAAACGTTTCATAAACGCCTTGGTCTTGGGCTAGTTCCTTAGAGGCTGTCATAGCAGCAAAGTAGATAGTCTCAAAGATATCTTTGTTAAGTCCTCTTGCCTCTGGGGAATCAAAAGGCATCCGTAGACGCAGGAATACATCCGCCAGTCCTTGTATACCAATACCAATAGGTCGATGTCTGAGATTAGATTTTCTTGCTTCAGGAATAGGGTAATAGTTAATATCGATGACTTTGTTTAAGTTCCTAGTGATGACTTTGGTTACTTCAAACAACCTTTGGTAGTCAAATTTACCTGCTTGGTTAATAAATTTGGGTAGCCCAATAGAAGCCAGGTTGCATACAGCTACTTCATCTGGAGAAGTATATTGAATAATTTCTGTACACAAGTTACTAGACTTAATGGTGCCCAGGTTTTGCTGATTCGATTTTGCGTTAGCACTATCCTTATAAAGCATGAAAGGAGTGCCGGTTTCTATTTGCGACTCTAAGATTGCAAACCAGAGCTCTTGTGCTTTAATAGTTTGCCTAGCTTTACCCTCACGTTCATACCGCATGTATAACCTTTCAAATTCTTTGCCATAGCAATCTGCTAATCCAGGTGCCTCATGCGGGCAGAAAAGCGACCATTCTTGGTTATTTTCTACGCGTTGCATAAACAGATCAGGAATCCAAAGAGCATAGAAAAGATCACGTGCTCGCAGCTCTTCTTTACCATGATTTTTCCTGAGATCCAAGAATTGGAATATATCGGCATGCCAAGGCTCTAGGTAGATAGCAAAGCTGCCTTTCCTTTTTCCTCCTCCTTGGTCAACATAACGAGCCGTCATATCGAAGTTTCTAAGCATAGGTACAATACCATTAGAAACACCATTGGTGCCTCGAATATAGGATCCCGTTGCACGGATGTTGTGGATGCTCAGTCCAATACCGCCTGCAGATTGTGAGATCTGAGCGCATTGTTTTAAAGTATCATAGATACCTACGATGCTATCTTCTTTCATAGTAAGTAGGAAGCAGGAGGACAACTGTGGTTTAGTAGTACCCGCATTAAATAGGGTAGGGGTAGCATGTGTAAACCATTTTTCAGATAATAGGTGGTAGGTCTCAATAGCTGCTGTTAGATCTTCTTGGTGTATCCCTATAGCTACCCGCATGAGCATATGCTGAGGCCGTTCTACTATTTTACCATTGAGTCTTAGCAGATAAGAACGTTCTAAAGTTTTAAAACCAAAATAATCATGGTCGTAGTCTCGTTTGTATACAATGCTAGCATCCAACATGGCCGCATTCTCCTTAATGACTTTATATACCTCATCGCTAATCAAAGAAGCATTCTCTCCTGTCTTGGGATCTAGATAAGTATAAAGTCGCTTCATGGTACTAGAAAAGGACTCACTAGTCACTTTATGTAGGTTAGAAACAGCAATACGTGCTGCCAGTATAGCATAATCAGGATGGTAGGTAGCCATAGCAGCTGCCGTTTCTGCAGCTAGGTTGTCTAATTCTACGGTAGTTACCTTATCATAAATACCCGCAATCACCTTTTTAGCAATATCTACCGGATTAACAAATTCTCTATTAAGGCCATAGCATAGCTTTTCAATCCTAGCCGTAATCTTATCAAATTTCACAGATTCATATCTGCCGTCTCTTTTGATAACTAACATAAGTATTCTGTTTATCTTGGTTTCTAATCTATAAAAATAATGTCATTTTGGGGGAACGAAGTGAACAAAGCAATCCATAATTTTAAACAATTGCCTACTTTGCTTCCATTCCTGACTTATGCGTCCTTGTTTGTACCTCTAAACTTTGCCACCCCATTTTCCTCGCTTCCTGGATTATCTCTTCCTACCTGCAGGCCTACGCAGTGATGAGCCCTTCGGGGTTATCTTCCACACTCGCAGGCCTGCACAACGATGAGCCCTAGCAGGGTTCTTACCAGAGGTTACCCTTGGCTTGAACAGGGTCGGAGATGACACGTGCCCCAATCTATATACCGCCTCTTAAAAATCCGTATCTAACGAAAAGCGTTTAACTTCTTCGTTGTTATTTTCCTTGTTAAACACACCTGCCTTTTGATAATCCCCCACTCGTTTTTCGAAGAAGTTAGTTTTCCCTTGCAAGGAAATAAGTTCCATAAAGTCAAAGGGATTTGTAGCATTATAAATTTTAGAACAGCCCAGTTCTAGGAGCAATCTGTCCGCCACAAACTCGATGTACTGACTCATCAGCTTGGCGTTCATCCCAATGAGATCAACTGGCAAAGCATCTGTAACAAATTCTTTTTCGATGATAACCGCATCGGTAATAATTTCTTTAACTCGACTTTCAGGAAGTCTATTACGAAGATGCTTGGTATACAATAAGCAAGCAAAGTCGCAATGCAACCCCTCATCCCTAGATATAAGCTCATTAGAGAAGCTTAAGCCTGGCATCAGCCCTCTTTTTTTCAACCAGAATATAGAACAAAAGCTTCCAGAAAAGAAAATTCCTTCTACAGCTGCAAATGCAACAAGCCGTTCAGCAAAATTAGCTTGGTCAATCCAACGCAAAGCCCAGTCTGCTTTCTTTTTAACACAGTCTAATGTGTCGAGGGCATTAAAAAGCTTATCTCGTTCTTGTGGGTTTTTGATGTAAGTATCAATAAGCAAGGAGTAGGTTTCGGAGTGAATATTTTCTACAGCTATTTGAAATCCATAAAAGAACTTAGCTTCCGTATATTGAACTTCTGCTACAAAGTTTTCTGCTAAGTTCTCGTTCACGATCCCATCACTGGCTGCAAAGAAAGCAAGTACATGAGAAATAAAGTGCCTTTCTCCATCATTGAGCCTTTCCCAATCTTTTAAATCTTGGCCTAAGTCAATCTCCTCAGCAGTCCAAAAACTAGCTTCAGCCTTCTTATAAAACTCCCAAATATCATGGTGTTGAATAGGGAATAACACGAATCTATTTTTGTTTTCTTGTAAAATAGGCTCTACGGGTAAGGTTTGTTTTGAGTGCATAGTTTGGGCTATTGATACTTTTATAAATTTAATTTTAACTGTGGGGAGACAGATTAGCTTTTTTGGGAAATATTGCTCAAATAGGCTTTTTTGGGAAATATTCCCAGGTCCATCAGCTCCTACAAACCTAAGGAAAGCCTCCTAAAAGAACAAAGCTATTTCAGTAAAAACTTTGCAAGTTGTCCTAGTGAAATCCTACTTCCATCAGTATCAAGCTAAGTGAGTAAGCTGCTAGTTCTCGAGCTACAATTAGTTGGAGTTATAGTCACTCAATTAGCACATAGCACAAGCGTCCTCACGCCATCTTATCTATGCTTTGGTTAGCGAACTCACAATCCAACCTGCCAATTTTTACTTAACTTGCGACATGATACTACGTATACAAACAAATAATGAACATGACTGCTCTAGATAGAAAAATACCACCTGCTTACAAGACCATTGATCATCTTTCTTTTCCTTGGCCTATTTCCTTGTCTTTGCAAGCTGAAATACCTTTTTTTGTACTTAACCAAGGAAATTCGCCCATCATCAAGCTAACCCTATTAATGAATGCAGGTAGCTGGAATGAACCACAACATGGGGTAGCTTACTTGACAGGTCAAATGCTACTAGAAGGTACACGCAGTAAAAACGCAAGCCAGATCGCATCGTACATAGATCATTATGGAGCCCACCTGACCATTACGACTCGGCCTGATTATAGTAGCATAGAGTTAGTTACACTATCTAAACACCTCGTACCCATGTTGGATTTGTTAATGGAGCTACTATCAGCTTCTACTTTTCCTAGCCAACAATTACAGCGGTTGCAACAGCTCAAAATACAAGCACTCAAGGTTGAGAATGAAAAAAGTAATCGTTTAGCTTATAAGCATTTCAAGGAAGCCCTACTCGGCAGCGAGCACCCTTACGGATATAGCTTGATGCCAGCTGATATAGCCGCTGTTACAAGAGACCACCTATGGGCTTACTATCAAGAGCAATGGTTTACAGGGTGTCAGGTGTTACTCAGTGGGCAAGTAGATGCACAACATATACAGCTGGTACAGGATCAGCTAACATTCTTAGGTTCAAAAAAGGCACCTCGCCAAGCGCATGCAATATCCGTTCAGCCACCCTCTAAAGTGCATATTCCTAGACAGGGGAGTTTACAAAGTGCTATCTGCATAGGCAAGGTATTATTCCCCCAAACGCATCCAGATTATCTAGCGATGTATGTACTGACTGCCTTGCTAGGTGGTTACTTTGGATCTAGGCTCATGCGTAATATACGAGAAGAAAAAGGGTACACTTATCACATAGAGGCCACCCTACTACCACTTAAAGAGGCTACTTATTTTTTGATTAGCACAGAAGCTATCCAAGAATTTGCAGAACAGACCTGCCAGGAGATTTACCGTGAAATAGAGATCTTACAAACCCAAGAAGTAGATGTAGCGGAACTGAGCACACTGAGGAACTATCTAGTTGGTAATTTTTTGACTAGTATCAATGATCCTTTTTCTGTGATGGAAAGATTTAAACATACGCAGCTACAGGAGCTAGGACAAGATTTTTACCACCGGTTATATACTACTATTCAGCACATTGCCCCTGCTCAAATTCAACAAATGGCTCAAACATATTTATCACTGGATAGCCTTACGGAGGTACGAGTAGGATAAAATAAAGGCGAGTTGACAGGGTAATATTTATCTAGTTTTGGTGGGTAGCTTAGGAGAAAATACTTGTCTTTACATTATGACTACATACTAAAAAAGGTAGTAGCGGTTAAGTCAATCTTCAATTCAGTTAAGGGTCAGCTAGGGGGCAAGATTAACACAAATTACGTGTAACTCTAATAAAGCAAATCAATGATGTTAAACAAGCAATCTTTCAAATTATTCTTGGGCATGCTAACCATGCTCTTAGGTTTAACAGGGTGTCTTTCTGGTAAAGCGACAGTAGTAGATCCTAGCAGCGAAGTGGAAATCTTACAAAAAGGAATAGACAGACTAGAGATAGAAGTACCAAAACCAACTACCTACCTTATTGTAGGCCTTGCAGGTTTAACGGATCCAGGTACACATCCAGCAGATTGGTTAGACAAGATAGAAAAGATGATAAAAGATGAAACCGCTACCTCAACCAGTAAGCCACAAATACACCAACTGCTCATCAAAAGGTCCAGTGAAAATAAGACTGTTAAGGAGCATGCGAGCGATGCGGACCAGCATACTAAACTATTTAATCGATCAAGGTATAGAAGATTTGAATAACGTAAAATTAATTCTAGTTGCAGAAAGTTATGGAGGACTAGTTGCTGCTCAATTGGCTCTTGAAAATAACTTGAGTGGTATGGGTATCAGTATAGCTGGTCTGATTACTGTACGTACACCTTGGGAAGGGGTAAGTTTGGTACAGGCAATTCCAATCCTTGCATCTCTTGCAAGTATGATACCAGATGCGGCACCTCTAATCAATGAGTATAGTAAATGTGAAAAAGCCTTGGAAACACTTAATCCGGATGGTTCATTTATACAAAGCCTCAAAAGTAGTGATTTGGGTAAATTAACCTTCCCTATTCTGGCTTTAGCTGGAAAAGACTTGAAGCCTACATTCCCATATGGCCTATTACTACCATTTAGCGGATTCTTTCCTCAAATTCTAGATCCATACGCTCCAGGCAATGACGGTCTTGTACCTATTAACAGTGCTACAGCAGCTAATAGTAACAAAGGTGCCAACTTTAAAAGTCATGTGCTGAGTGATTTCCCACACTTTGGAAAGACAACTAATCATACAGCAGCGCTAGGATTAGTAAAAAGCTTTGTAGAAAAAATTGTAAAATAAGCTACCCCACATAATAATAGGTAGATAGCCCCCTTTGTAACCTAGGTCGCGAGGGGGCATTTTTTAGCTATTCATTCAAACTAGTCGCTCGGCTGTGCCGAGTGACGACTAAGCAAGTCTAGTTATAGCCCCTACAAGTTGGTTTTCTAGTAGTGCATATAGTATGAGCCTATTTACAGAATCTAACATGTGAGGGAACTGGTT
>CAZZEE010000066.1:0-7036 GCA_964652695.1 uncultured Cytophagales bacterium | reverse complement strand
TATCCAGTAAACGCCTATCAAGCCTGGACTAGAAATACACAATTAATCTGACACTTCCGGAAGAAGAAACAGGAAAGGATTGGCCTGGCTTGTACAACTTAGGCAATACCTGTTTTGCCAATGCTACTTACAAACTCATAGCCCGGTGCAGTGGCTTTGATACAGTACTCAGCCAAGATATACCCAATAACATTCATACAGCCTTAAGAAATATTGTCAATGGGATCAGGCTAGGAAAGCGCTCTGCTTTGTGTGAAAAGAGTGTTAATGAGAAGCTAAGCGCCATGTTTCTTGATCAATTAGTTAGTGTAGACAAGCCAACTAATAAAACTTTTCAGTTTAACGATAGAGGCCAGCACATGGCATACCATTTATTGCTTAGCATCATGGCATTATTGTATCCTGAATATGATTCCAAGCCATCTAGTCCATTTGCTGTCACGACAAAAATTGATATCCCCAAAAAACTTGCGATGGTTAGACATCAAATTGTATATGAGAGTTTACAGCCTTCTTTTAGCCTTGTCAAAACTTCTCAATTTTATATAGGTTATTACCAAGAAAGCAACACTAAAAGTGTAGCTATTGATATTCCAGAGCTGATAACCATACAAAATATAGACCCGCAAACCAAACAACCGGTAGAGAAAATATACAAACGGATAGCGATTGTGCGTCACATAGGGAGTACTCCTAACTCAGGACATTACATTGCTTACATCCGGCATGAGGATGAGTGGTATGAACATAATGATGCAAAGGAGGTCAACAAGAAGGATCCAGGGAATTCCATTAATACGTTCGGGCTAGTGGTCTTGTATGAGTTGAAGCAATAGACATATCTTCTAAAGCATCCACTCATTAACTCGACTTCTTAGGCTTTGTACGTTTAGCAATATTTTCTTTTTTCGCTTGTTCAATGGGATGCGGTTGCAAGGCTAATGGGATAACCTCTTCCACATAAGATACATAGTGAAAAACTAATTCCTGGATATCTTGTTGCTTGATTTCTAATACATCTTTCTTGTTCTCTACACTCAATATGACTTCTTGGATACCTGCGCGCTTAGCTGCTAAGACTTTCTCTTTAATACCTCCTACGGGCAGGATTTTACCTCGTAAGGTGATTTCACCGGTCATAGCCAATTTGTCTTTTACCTTTCGTTGGGTATATAAAGAAGCTAGCGCTGTAAATAACGTGATTCCCGCGGAAGGTCCATCTTTAGGGATAGCACCAGCAGGCAGGTGAATGTGCAAATCATGTGTATCAAATACTTGCATGGATATGTTCAGCGATGCTGCATGTGCCTTCAAGTACGTGAGGGCTGTGATAGCGGATTCTTTCATGACATCCCCCAGTTGCCCCGACAAAGTGAGTTTTCCTTTTCCAGGCGTAAGCAAGGTCTCTATAAAGAGTATATCCCCGCCAACAGGCGTCCAAGCCAACCCGATAGAAACACCAGGCAAGTGTGTTTGTTGGTACCTATCTTGGTCAAATTCTTCTATACCTAACAAAGTGACGACATCTTGTGCATTTATTTTTTTAGGATAAGGCTTCCCGAGTACCATGGCCTTCGCGACTTTCCTTATCAAGCTAGCTAACTTACGTTCTAGCTCTCGTACCCCCGACTCACGGGTATAATGCTCAATGACTTTGATAATAGCCTTATCGTTAATGGTAAGTTGCGAAGCTTTCAGTCCATTTTCTTTACGTTGCTTAGGGAATAAATACTTCTTAGCAATCTGTAACTTCTCTTCCAATGTATAGCCCGTTATTTCGATAACCTCTAACCTATCGTACAACGCTGCTGGAATGGTATCCAATTGATTAGCAGTAGCAATAAAGAGTGCATTAGAAAGGTCATAAGGTACTTCCAGAAAGTTATCTAGGAAAGCTTGGTTTTGTTCAGGGTCTAATACTTCTAATAAAGCTGCTGCAGGATCCCCACGCAGGTCAGTAAGCTTATCTACTTCATCCAAGACAAATACAGGATTAGAACTGCCCGTTGTTTGGAATCCTTTGATAATCCTACCAGGCATAGCACCTATATAGGTCTTGCGGTGACCTCTTATTTCTGCCTCGTCATGAAGTCCCCCCAAGGATACTTTGACGTATTTCCTATTCAAAGCTTTGGCGATGGACTTGCCCAGGGAAGTTTTTCCTACGCCAGGAGGACCATATAGGCAAAGGATAGGCCCCTTCATATTTTTCTTGAGTTGTAAAACAGCTAAATATTCTAGCAATCGCTCTTTGACTTTTTCCATGCCATAGTGTTCCGCATTCAAGACTTTCTCCGCTACCTTCAGGTCCGTATTGTCAGTCGTATATACGTCCCAAGGTAATTCTAGCATGAGTTCAGCATGGTTGATAAGCACTGGATAATCAGAACTATTAGGGCTCAGTCTTTCGGCCTTATCCAATGACTTATAAAAATAGTTAGCCACTTCCTTGCTCCATTTCTTCTTGCCACCCAAGGCTCTTAACTCTTCTAGCTCATCTTCAAATTCATTTTCACCTAACTCCTCTTGTAAAGCCTTAATTTGATGTCGTATATAAAAATCTTGCTGAATCTGATTAACATCTTGATGGACTTTATCCTGAATCTTCTTCCTGAGTTTGGAAATCTCAATATCCTTCATCAGGTACTTGAGCAATAAGGTGCCTCGCTTTTTGCTATCGTCTATCTCTAATAACCGCTGTTTATTCTTAATATCCGTATCTAAACCAGAAGCTAAGAAGTAAGTAAGTAGGTTAAAATCATCTATATTATCTAATAAAAGTCGAATTTCAGTAGGAAAGTCGGGATGTAGGGAAATCAGCTTGGCAACAGTTTCTTTTACAGAACGCACGATCGCTTTATACCGTTTACTTTGAATATTGGCTAGCTGATCTGGAAGTTTGCCTATGGTAGCTGTCAGGTAAGGGGTTTCGGATAGTATGGTTTCTATTTGAAACTTCTCCTCACCTTGTAGCAAGATCCTTACATTTCCATCTGGTAGGTTGATTAATTTGAGAATACGTGCTGCAGTACCCACATGAAAAATATCTTGCGCCCCTACTACTTCTATCTTTTCTTTTTTCTGGGCTACTATACCAATAAGACCAGATGCCTCATGAATCTTCTTGACTAGCTGAATATTTACTTCTGTTTCTATGGTCATAGGCAGATAGATACCTGGAAACAATACATTGTACTGACTAGGTAATAAAGGGAGTGAGGTTTCTTCATGAGCTGACTCATGTCGATGCCGTTTGTGCGATTCTGCATGTGATTTAGATAGACCTTCTAACCGCACGGGGAGCAGTCCCATCTTCACTGAAAACATATCATTAAAAAACGTTGATTCACTTATATCCATATGTATTTGGAAAATTGAGAGGCTATATGCTCCGTATGATGGGAGTGCCTCGGTTATACCTCCTGTCCGTCAGGATGAGGAACTGCCACAGCCGTTATCGCCTTCACTGCGAGGCTCGAAGAGCCGTGGCAGAGGGCTCATTTGCGTAGGGTTGGAGCAGTGTGATCATCGCAGGGACGACCCCGAAAGCCTGTAAGTTAGTGATGACAGGTTATATACCAAAACTTACTTTTGTATGGTACACTTACCAGAATAACTTGCGAAAATCGTTAAATAACCCAAATCCAATAAGAAATAACAAAATGGCTATTCCTACTTTCTGTATAATTTGTAAGGCACCATCAGAGATTTTGCGACCTGTGATCATTTCATAGCCGAGCAATACAACATGTCCTCCATCTAAAGCAGGGATGGGCAAAAGGTTAGTAAATGCCAAGACCATGGACAAGAAGCCGACAATATTCCAAAAATGAATCCAGTCGAAATGCTTACCAAAGATCTGGGCGATGCCAATAGGCCCACTCAATGACTTAGAAGCCGATATTTTACCTGTTATCATTTTACCTAAAGCGGCTACATTGACTCTTACTACCTCGATAGCTTTTTTGCTGCCTATGACTACTGCTTGCCCCAGGTTGTATTCCTTTTCGGTATACTGCAACAAAAAATGAGGGACAAACCCTAGCTTGCCAGTGGCATCTATCTCGGCGGTAGTAACATGAGCTGCTCCCCCTCTAAGATAAGTGATGGCTACCTCACGGCCAGCATGAGATTCTAACACTGATTGTAGTTGGTCAAAGTATACAACAGGTAATTCATCTATTGCTAGGATGCGATCACCTGATTGCAAGCCTGCTTTGGAAGCACCACTTTGCGGTTGAATACGTTCAACCACAAAAGGCATGCGTGGAGATACAAACGATAGAGCGGCTTTATCTTCGGATAACTTCTCTACCAAATTACTGGGAATATCGATATGTATTTCCTGGCCATTTCTTTCAACAGTATAATAACCATTGTCTTGTAAGAGGTTACGAGGGGAAATAACATCGGCAAAATTAGTAAAACCTTTCCCATTGATATTCACTAATTTGTCCCCTGCTTGAAATCCCAGCATCAGTCCAGTAGCATTGGGTAAAACTCCATGTTTATTCACTTCTTCTTTGGAAAGATAGGTATCTCCTAGCGTCCATGTAAGGCAAATAAAGATGAAGATACCACTGAGTGCGTTGAACATAATACCACCTAGCATAACTACCATGCGTTGCCAAGCTGGCTTAGCTCTAAACTCCCAAGGCTGCAGCTCTTGATGGAGATGGCCTGTATCCAAAGACTCATCGATCATACCAGCAATCTTCACAGATCCTCCAAATGGCAAAGCGCCTATACTATATTCTGTTTCACCCCATTTGAATCGAATGATTTTGGGAGGGAACCCAATAGTATACGTTTCTACGCGCATACCAAATAGTTTAGCCCAAAGCATATGCCCAAGTTCATGGATACCTACGATGATGGATAATCCTAGAACAAATTGGATAATCATGATGAGTGTTTGCATATATGATTTATTCTTGTTTATGTAGGGAATATATTTTTCACAAATTTATGAATTTCTTTGCCCATGTTAAAATCTACTAGAGAATCTGTAAAGTGGTGTCGGGAACTCCGTCCCAAAACTCATTTTACGAGGTGGTTGTAGGGAGCCCCCTCCTGCAACATTAGTTGCTACTCAATAGAGCCAACCAACTGCTTAAGTAATACTTAGCTTAACACCTACTTTTGTGCGGCACCTACCCGATAAGCACCCAATTTATCAGCTATTACCCGATTATTAGCTACACGGATTACTTTATTTTGTTCCCCCAGTTTACCAGCCGCTCGCATGTAAGACCTAAAAGCATCAGGGGCTAAAGAAGTTATTTTCAAAGGAATAAGTACATGACCCTCTATCAAATCCCTATAATAGCTGTTTTGTTGGCGCATCCACTTATCTAGATCGCTTGCAAAGGCATACATATCTACTGGTAGACGACTGAATTCGATGAACCATTCGTGATAAGAAGGCTCCCCCTTCTGCTCGCCTACACTAGGAGCTACCATATACTCTGTCACTTGTGCTTGGAGATGCTGCGCCAGTACGTTTGACATGGCTTTTTCTATTTCCTCGATAATAATATGCTCTCCAAAGGCAGATATAAACTGCTTAGTTCGACCTGTAACCACGATCTTATGTGGATTTAAAGAAGTAAACCTGACCGTATCTCCCAACAAATAAGCCCACAAGCCTGCATTACTAGATAAAACCAGCGCATAGTCTACGCCTACCTCTACTTCCGCAATCCATAATCTTTTGCCAGACGGATCAGCTAAACTAGCAGCGGGTATAAATTCAAAGAAAATACCACTATCAAGCTGTAGCAATAAGCCCTCTTCTTGTTGAGAATTCTGAAAGGCAATAAACCCCTCAGAAGCAGGATAAGTTTCTATGGTATCTACTTTCCTGGCTATAGCGTCAAAGAGTTTACGACGGTAGGGCTCAAAGCGCACTCCTCCATGCACTAACACAGAGAAATGAGGAAAGATCTCTCCAATCAGTTTCCCTGTTCTTTGCTGAAGCTTATCAAAATACATCTGTATCCATGGGGGTATGCCTGATATGAGCCCCATGTTAGCTGGCAATGTCTCTTCTACTATTTGATCTAGCTTAGTCTCCCAATCGGTTATACAATTGGTAGCGTAGGTAGGTAGCTGATTCTTGCGTAAGTAACGAGGTACATGGTGGTTGACAATGCCAGATAGCCTACCAGTAGGTATACCTGCTTCTTGCTGTAGCTGTGGACTACCTGACAGGAAGATCATTTTATTAGATAAAAAGCTAGTATTCCCTGTCTCATCAATATAATGCAATAAAGCATTCCTGGCCCCTGCAATATGATGGGGGATAGATTCATGGGTAATAGGTATATATTTATCTCCGCCTGTAGTTCCAGCTGTCTTAGCTAAATACAGCGGCTTCCCAGGCCACAACACGTTTTTTACGCCTTGCTTGATCTGGTGAATATAGCCCGAGAAATCTTCATAGGAGCGAATAGGTACACGCTGCCTAAAATCGTCGTACTTCCGAATCTGCCTAAATCGATGCTCCTCCCCAAAAACCGTATACCAAGATTGTGCCATCAGGCGCTTGAAAACTTGTTGTTGTACCTCAGCAGCACGGCCTCTCCAAGCTCGTTGATCCTTTGCCACCCACGTAGCCAACGGCTTACTTGCCCATGTTGTAAAACTCATATCAATTTTGATCTTTATGAAGTTATAGGTACAAAGTTAATGTAAAGTGGCCAAGTAAGCGTACAACTGCAATAAACTCAGGATGTATTTTAATAGTAAAGTTGCCCCTCAATCAACACAGGTATGGGTATTTAAGAATTGCTCATTTTAGTTACAAAAAGCGCACCTCCCTATTTCCTGATACTTTCTTTAAACATCCCACATCTTCAATACAGGATACCTACCTGCTTTCTTTTCTAGTTCGATAAAATTCTGTACAATAGAAAATGTGGGACTCCAATCCAAATAGGAATAATTAGTTAGTCCTTAATAGGAATAATTAGGTAGTTGATGCTTAAGAAATGTATCAAGCTACAAGTAAAAGAGAAATTTTTATTTTTTGCTC
>CAZZEE010000065.1:0-7093 GCA_964652695.1 uncultured Cytophagales bacterium | reverse complement strand
ACCATCATATCTCACCGATCTGGGGAAACAGAAGATACGACCATAGCAGATCTAGTAGTAGCTTTGCAAGTTGGACAGATTAAGACTGGATCTGTATCTCGGACAGACCGAACAGCTAGATACAATCTGTTGCTTAGAATAGAGGAAGCATTAGGAAATTACGCATAGTTTGCGGATAAAAATTAAATCACTTAGTTTTATCTTATTTACTATCTACTCTAAAATTTATTCATATGAAAGAGATCATTGTTCAAGTACCCGATACCAAAGTTAATTTTTTCCTAGAACTTCTAAATGGATTGGGCATACTGGGTAGGATAAGAGAAACTGAGGTAGTGTCAGCGGATGAGGATATGATTATTCCTGAATTTCATAAGGAGATTGTAAGGGAACGTATGAAAAAATATGCAGATAATCCACAACGTGTACTTAAATGGAGTGAGGTTCGTAAAGGATTGAAGCTTACATGATGGGGTTTGAAATATTCATTGAACCAGAAGTATATTAGGATATACAACAAATAACTGATTGGTATAACCTACAAGAAGAGAATCTAGGATATAGATTTTGTCAAGAAGTAGATAAAACCTTAAAAAATATTCAAATTAGCCCATATTTTCAGATTCGTTATGATCAGGTAGTGCGGTGTATTCCACTTAGAATATTTCCATACATGATGCATTTTGTTATTTACGAAACGGGTAAAAGGATTGTTGTGCAATCTATCATACATACATCTAGAGATCCTAGAATTTGGCAATCTAAAAGGTAATAATTGCATGATTCAATAGACCTCCTGCGAAACGATTTCAGGGTATACCAAAGTGGTCATGGGGGACTTGTAATAGGCGTATTTTTGTATCTAGATTTACTTTCGCAGGAGGTCTAATTTTTGCAACCATGAAAAAATACCGTTTACCCAGAATCGTTATCAAGAATCCTTATCTACTCTTAACCATCGGGTTTTTAACCTGGATGCTTTTTTTTGATTCAGCCGATTTAATGACGCAATACAAGCTTACTAGGCGAATCAAGAAGCTACATGAAGAGCAAATCTACTACCTCAAGCAGATAGAAAGTGTGACCCAAGAGCGACAAGAACTCATGTCGAACGAAGAACTGCTAGAAAAGTTTGCCCGTGAAAAATATTTGATGAAAAAGCCTACTGAAGACGTTTATATCATAGAAGAATAATCACCCCATGCGCATCAACCTAGAGCAAGGCATCAACGCTTGTCAATTGGTATACGATACCTGCCCCAATGACTTAAAGGGGTTAACGCAGACTTTGCAGTTCACCCATTGGCATGCTTTCACCCATCAGAAAACGTTGATACTAACAGACGTAGGCACACCGCTACTTGGCTTGGCTCCTGAGCAATTGTACAACGAGGTAGCAGCATTAGTTCATGCCTATCCTATCAATCGATTAATTGGAGTAGGCCCCCAGCTAGCGAATTACGCCCACCAATTTCTAATTCCTGAGAAACACTTCTATCCAGATGTACCAACACTCTTACACAGCGGCTTCTTAGAGCAATTGCACAAAAACATAGTCATCATCAAGAACGATACTAACCATCTGGTCAATGCACTTATTCAAAAACTACGGTATCAATGCCATGAGACTATCTTGGAAATAGACTTAGATGCCATCAAGCATAACTTACATTTTTTACGCAGCAACCTATCTAAACAAACAGGCATCATAGCCATAATCAAAGCCGCTGCCTATGGGAGTAGCAGTTTTGAGATAGCTCATTTCTTACAGCAATGGCAAGTTGATTACCTAGGGGTAGCATATGTAGATGAAGGGGTTACGTTACGAGAGAATGGCATACAGCTGCCCATTATGGTGATGAATCCATCGCCTAACTGTTTTGATAGGCTAGTAACACATCAATTAGAACCAGTCATCTATAGCCTACCCCTTTTAAAAGCTTGGAAAGAGTTTATAAATGACAAACCAGCACCCGTTAACATCCACATCAAATTAGATACTGGCATGCATCGGCTAGGTTTTATGGAGCACGAGGTAGCCGAGATGGTCCGTATCATCCAGGAAATGCCTCAAGTAAATGTAAAAAGCGTACTCAGTCATCTATCTGCACCCGGTAACCAACGCCAAGATGCGTATACGCATGCCCAGGCAAAGCTATTCCAACAATTAACAACTTACCTAGAAAACCAGCTAGGTACCCCTGTACTGAAGCATCTCTTAAACACGGCAGGCGGGTTATATCACCCTGTCTATGAATTTGATATGGTCCGTTTAGGGATTGGGTTATATGGGTTCAGCAAAAAGGTACAACAACACCTACAGATAGCCAGTACGCTTAAAACGACTATTTCACAGATCAAAGAGGTCCCTGCAGGTGCAACAATTGGCTATGAACGAAAAGGAGTTGCCACAAGGCCTACCAAGATTGCTGTTTTAGCCATAGGATATGCAGATGGTTTTAGGCGTGCATTAAGCAACGGACGTGGGAAAGTATGGGTCAACGGTCAACTAGCTCCTGTCATAGGCAATGTATGCATGGATATGACGATGATTGATATTACAGGTATAGCAACTCAAGAAGGGGATGAAGTGATTATCTTTGGGAAAGAACACCCTACCACAGAGATGGCTTTAGCATCAGGTACTATTGTTTATGAAATATTGACCAATATCAGTGAACGGATTAAAAGGGTTTATTATAAGGAACTGTCTGCTCCTATATGAGGGTTGCATGTTGTAGATATTTGAGCCAAATACAAAAGGGTTCCTTTACCTCATAATTCCACATGTCTTTAAGATCAATAGCTTGAATTTCTTGCATAACTAGATTTTGGGCTATATGTATAAATTTTTTAGGCTTTAGTATACGTTTAAATATATTTTATATAATTTTAGTTCACATCACGAAAAACTTAGTTGATACAAAACAATAAAGGAACCAACCGATAAGTATACCCAATTATGTTGCATTGCAAACTGCTTTTAAAAAAATTAAGCAAAGATAACTTTGCTATGTACTTGCTACAGTGCATGCTGTTTTTAGCATTGCTTAGCTTAACCGCTTGCGAGTGTAATAGGACCCCAGGTAGTAAAGATAAGCTAGATCAAGATGAAAAAAATGCTACCATAACACTCCTAACTAATAAGCAACAATTAAGCACGTTAGATCCTACTTTTATACTCACCCTGCAACATAAAGGCACATCTCCTATTTCCCTAGGCAGTTATACTTTAGAACTCATCCTACAAGAAGAAGGGGGAAAAGGTACTAAGTTAAAGTACACAGATGCTAGTAACCAACCCCAAGAGCCTACATCTATCCAAGAAAGTTTAACCCATTTTACTACCCTACAAGCATTAGATTCTACGGATGCTAATTTCAATATACCATTCGAACTAGTTCCTAACCCAGCGGTCAATAAAGTTATAGTAATGGTTAAACTGTATCCGAAAGATGATCCAACTACTTCCCAACAAGAGACTATTACCTGGGAAGGACCTACCCCTATTACAGATGAGATGATTACAGCTGCTAATAGTAAAGGGCTAACTGATTTAGTGACCACATTACAAGCTCTAAAAAACGGCAGGGATGTAGCTCCTGTTCAAAAGAATAAAGCGCTTACTAGCGCGATGGACTATTTACCAGAAGAAGTATGGCAAGCCTTGGTAGACAGAGGGGCAGATACAAATGATAGAGGTTGGTCAGATGGTAGAAGTAGATTATTCATGGCTGCTGTAGATGGCAAAATAGAACAAGTAAAATTCCTATTAAGGACCCTAAGAATAGATGTCAATATTAAGAATAGTAATGGCACTACACCCTTAATGGCTGCTAGCTCATGGCAATCTGATGCAACCAAACAAGTAGTGGAACTTCTACTAGCTGATCCGATAACTGACATAAACGCTACTAATGATTCAGGAGAAACTGCGTTAGATATAGCTGTTCAGCATAAATTCATAGATAGTGTTAACCTTTTATTAAATAGAAAAAATATTGATATACATATCAAGGATAACGCAGGGCAAACACCTTTAGATATAGCTACAAATCCAACCATTAAATCTTTATTACAAAATCATCTCAATAAGTAGCTATTTCCAAAACTCTCTTGGGATGGGTATGTGTGAAAGACTTATCTAGCAATCAGGACTAAATAACCCTGTTTTTGAATAGATTAATAACAAGTGTAGTCACTAATCCAAGGAGGATGATACCTATAAAATGGGTGCTATGCATTACCCCTGCATATAACAAAGCGCTACTAGCAGGTACACCATAAGCCATTAACACGCTACTTACCAGCAGATGATAAGCCCCTAAGCCCCCTTGGACAGGAAGGGCAAAGCTGATAGTACTCATCGTGAGGATAGCCAATCCCACCGTCCAGCTGAAAGGTTCGACTCCTTGCAAAGAAAAAATACTGATATAGTCCCCCACATAATAGAGACTCCATTCCAGCAGTGTTAGAAAAGCTATACCCTTCTTGATGGGCGATAAGCGGATACTAGTAAATCCTTTTTTGAGGTTATCTATAAAGGGTTGGAGCTTCTTTAAAGAATTACTTGCATGTCTGGTATAAACTATATACCCAGCTATCGCTACAACAATCATCAGTCCGCTTACACCCCAACCTAAACTGGCAGCGTTTATAGAAGGGAATGGTATCATTTGAAAAGTAGCAGCTATAGTTGGAAAACTGACAAGCAGGCTCAGGAGGAGAATAAGTGAAAACCCTACTCCACCCAACAGTCGCTCTAATACAGAGGTACCTAATAAAACTCCCAAAGGAACACTAGTAGTTCGATTCAAGAGGCTACAGCGTACCAGCTCTCCTATCCTAGGGATTAACAAAGTGCTCAGATACCCTATTAGTAGTGCCTGGAAGCTTGGTATTAAACCAATGCGAAACCCAATAGGCTGTAGTAAAAGCGTCGAACGATAAGCCCTAATCAGGTGACCCACTAAACCCACACCTATCCCCAAAATAATCCAGCCTATTTGCAACTGCTGTAACTGTATTTTCAGCTCTTGCCAAGAAATATCCCGGTAGGTATACCTCAGCAATAGGGCTGCCATGGCCAAAGGAATGGTGTATAAGATAATTTTTTGGATGATTTTCAAATTAATCAAATTGGGTTATTAACAAGAGACATGAGGACTGCTACGCCTTTATGTCCTAGCAGTAACGAACTTTTGATGCCACCATACAAAGATGATGCACATAACAAAGAAAGCATATAAAAAGATAGAGAACTGTCTTATGGATAGTTTTTTTATCTGGATTATCTTCCAACACACTACAGGCCTACACAACGATGAGCCCTTCAGGGTTTCTATCCCACAGACCTACACAACGATGAGCTATGACGGGGTTATCGCCTTCCAGCAGAGGCCTGCGCAGTGATGAGCCCGCGGTCATTACGAGGGAACGCAGTGACCGCGGCAACGGGGTTCCTGCTGTAGTTTACCCCTGGCTCGAATAGGGGGATGGAGATCATAACTACACCATCACTGAGGAGGATTAATTATATAAACATATTTTAAGTTAACATTAGACCTTCTGCGAAACGATTTTAAGGTAGAAAAAAGAGGCTATAATAGGCATATTTTCTGTGCCATATTTACTTTCGCAGCGGGTCTATTACCCAAAAGCCTAATCTAAACACAAATCGTAAGAGCATCCATTCCTCATTGAGCATGTGACATATATTTCGTATCTTTGTAGCTGATAGTATGATGATTGGCTATTCATAGCCAATTCTTTTTTAATATAGTTCAGCCTCCTCACAACATGTCTAGCTTGAGAATACTTTATGTAGCCAGTGAAATAGCGCCTTTTCTGAATACTTCTAGCGTAGCATCGTTTGTTGGTAAGCTGGCACCAGCCATCCAAGAAAAAAATGTAGATATACGTATCCTAGTACCTAGGTTTGGTGTTATCAGTGAAAGGAAAAATAAACTTCACGAAGTAGTCCGATTATCGGGTATTAGTATCAAAGTAGGTGATGATATACAAAATCTTTCCGTTAAAGTAACAGCTATCCCAGGTACCAGAATTCAGGTGTACTTTATTGATAATGAACTATATTTTCATAGGAAGTTCGTTTTTAAGGATAAAGAAGATAATTTCTTTGAAGATAATGCAGAGCGGCTGATCTTTATCTGTAAGGGGGCATTAGAAACGGTCAAGAATCTAAATTGGATTCCTGATATTGTGCATTGTCACGACTGGATTACCAGTCTCATTCCTTTATATCTCAAAACAAGCTTTCAACAAGATCCTATTTTCCAACATACTAAAGTAGTATTTAACATGTATAATACTGCTTTTCCTGAAAAATTTCATGCAAGTTTTACCCAAAAGGCAAGCACGCAAAACATGCCAAAAGATCTCCTAGCAGCACATCCTACTGTAGGATTTGCCGAACTTATGCAACTAGGAGCACAATATGCAGATGTTGTCGTGCGAGCTGAAGAATTTAAAAACTCTTCCCTTACTAAGTTGCTAGCCGAAAAAGAAATCCCCCATATTCATAACGATGAAGAAGGCATAACAGCCTATCATCAAATCTACCAACAGTTAAAAGGCTCTATTTAAGACGTCTCAATAATCGAGCAAAGGGGATATGTTATTGTTATCATTGGAACTGCCACGACTCTCCGAGTCTGGTAGTGCCAAACGTTTCTCTTACAAACTCTTACTAGTACTAGTACTAGTAGTCATTGACACAGCCGATCGGATAGTGGAACAACTCAAGAGTCAGTACCCTAGAAAGCCTAACGAGCAACAATCTTCTTAGAAATTATAAAAAATCAAGAATATAATATATATTATTATAAGAGAATTAGCACATCCCAACCAAAGCCTCATGCATAAGATCCATCAAAAGCTGCTATTCATCCTGCTGGTTATGCTAAGCTCAGGACTTGTTAGTGCTTGTGGAGCTTGTAATAATAGCAAAAAAAGCCAACCTTCCACCTATAATCCAGATACCAATTCCCCAGCTGGAAAAAATAATAAAGATAGTAAGAAAGAAGCACAGCTTCTTCCAGCAGGAAAACAACAACCCCAAATACCTAATAAA
>CAZZEE010000064.1:0-7104 GCA_964652695.1 uncultured Cytophagales bacterium | reverse complement strand
GGATATTGCAGAGTCTTTGAAGATTAAGAATTACAAAAAGCTAGATAAACAAGAATTAATTTATAAAATCTTAGACCAACAAGCCTTAATACCAGAGTCTCAATTGCCCGAAAAGAAAATGCTGGTAGAAAAGCGTGAGTCAGAACAACCTGCCAAGGCTCAGCCTGTTACTACGATGCGTGCTAATCATACCCACGAAAGAAATGCCATTTCTACTAGTACCGAAGCATCTACTACTCCTACATCCACTCATATACCAACAAGTGCTAGTATCGTGGAAGGATCCGTGATCCCTAGAAATAACAATGGCAGACGTTCAACAAGAGGTACTACCCCAGGAGTTGTTAATCTAGACATTGCTATAGATAGCGAAGGTGTATTAGAGATTATGCAAGACGGATATGGATTCCTGAGGTCTTCAGATTACAATTACCTAGCTAGCCCAGATGATATTTATGTTTCACCTTCACAAATTAAATTGTTTGGACTGAAGACAGGAGATACAGTTAAAGGAACTGTTCGTTCTCCCAAAGAAGGAGAGAAATACTTTGCGCTACTGAAAGTAGAAACTGTCAATGGCAAAACTACCGAAGAGATAAGAGACAGAATTGCTTTTGAGTATCTAACCCCTCTTTTTCCAGAAGAACGTCTACGCCTCGACAATGGACCTAATCAATATTCCACTAGAATTTTAAATCTATTTGCCCCTATTGGTAAAGGACAACGGGGTATGATTGTGGCGCCTCCCAAAACAGGCAAAACGGTTTTATTAAAAGAGATCGCTAATGCTATTACTACCAACCATCCAGAGGTGTATTTAATTGTCTTACTGATAGGTGAACGCCCTGAAGAGGTAACGGATATGTCTAGGAGCGTTAAGGCAGAAGTTATTGCTTCTACTTTTGATGAACAAGCAGAACGTCAAACTAAGGTGGCCAGCATGGTGTTGGAGAAAGCAAAACGCATGGTAGAGTGTGGACATGATGTTGTGGTGCTGCTTGACTCTATTACCCGTTTGGCAAGAGCTTATAATATCGTTATACCTTCTTCTGGTAAGATCCTCTCTGGAGGTGTGGATGCTAACGCTTTGTATAATCCAAAAAGATTCTTTGGTGCTGCTCGCAATGTGGAACAAGGTGGATCTCTTACTATTTTGGCTACAGCGCTGATTGATACAGGTTCCAAAATGGATGAGGTTATCTTTGAGGAATTTAAGGGAACTGGTAACATGGAATTACAGCTGGATAGAAAGTTGGCTAATAGGCGTGTTTATCCTGCTATTGACGTACCTACTTCTGGTACTCGTAGAGAGGACCTATTAATGGATAAGGAAGTTCTATCTCGTGTTTGGATCTTGCGTAAATTTATGGCTGATATGACCTCTATTGAGGCGATGGAGTTCTTGCTAGGCAAAATGAGAGGAACTAGAAACAACGAAGAGTTTTTGGCGTCTATGAATGATGCCTAGTAACGAGATTATAGCTGGTTCTTTGTTAAGGCTTAAAACTAACAATTATATCCGTTCATAGCTACGTATAAAGTGGCTACAAATCAAAATCGCCGCCTCTGAAAGAATGGCCGTAGTGGTGTAGGGAGGGAGGTGACTGCCTACACTCAATTGTGCCAGGAGCTACTTCTGGCACTACCAAGCAGGGTGATTTTAGGGAAGAGAACTAGGGACAGCGGGTTGGCCCTTGCAGCTTTAGTCTGGCATAAACAAAGCCGTGGCAGGAAATAATTCCTGCCACTCCAGAATATGGTTGCTAGGCCCAAAGGGCCTAGCAACCCCGTTGCCGCAGTCACTTCTACCTACGCAATCGGGACTCATCATTGCGCGTCACTGCGGAGCTAGCAGAGCCGTAGCAGCTGGAGGGTTAGAAGATAATCGCTTCAATTTGTGCATAAGTAGTTCACATAAGATAGTGACGGGAAGTATCCCCTATCACTCCAAAACGTAATTGCGACTGCCGCGGTCACTTCGTTCCCTCGCAGTGACAAATCCGATAGGGGTGTGGCAACCTTTTTCAACAGTGACAATTAGTGGTGGTCAGGACCGCCGCACATTCCGTTATTGCGAAGCAGGTGTGGCAATCGCCAGTGACTACTTCCTAACAATGCTTGCATGATCGGCAAAAAGTAGGGCGCCGCAAACAAATCATGATGTAACCTGGATTGCTTCTTAAACACATACGTTTCTAGGTGAACACGTATGCGTAAACGTTTACATGACCTGTACCTTCAAGCACAAACAAGGCGTTGATGATGAGGATCCTTAAGCTTAGGAGCAATCTCTTATCCAAAGGGTTGCTAGAAATGAATTTCTACAGAGTTGACTGGGCTGAGATAAGAAAATTAGATTATAGCTTTTCTTCCTGCTCTATAAAGTCTAGGATTTCTTTTTTAAGGGTAGTTAGCGTGTTGATATTAGCCAATTTAGCAAGTATACTTAAAAGCTTGGTGTATTTTTCTAACAAAAGAATATATTTCGATTCTGCTCGCCAAATTTCTAGGGTCCCTCTATCTACAGAATGAATAGGAATATCACCCATTGCTTCTATCTCTTCCTTCATTGTCGGGAAATCCACAGTAAAGTCATAATGGATGGCATTACCTACTTCCATAATGAATCGATAACTTAGATTGGCATTTTCAAATCTATTGTAAAGTGTATTGCGACTTATAACTAATTTCTTAGCTAGTCTTGTAATAGAATATCCACTCCTTCGAATGACTTTTTCTACTATTTGTCCTTTATGGCTCATAAGAAATAAAAATGAAGTATATAGGTTTAAATTGAACGTGCCTAAAATTTATTATTTACAATAAAAATAAATTTGAATTTTTAAAAACATTTATGCTTTAAATTATACGGTATTGCAAACTTTTATTAAATTGCCGTCATTGGATATCGTGTATAGTTAAAAAATCACCTAAAATATGCTTTAAACTTTTATCTCGTATTTTACTTAGTAGGCAAGGTTATCATAAAGGTAAACATTTAGTTGCAAAAGATTATTTATTTTTAATATTTTTTGCAATGAGGGGGCTGGTTTGCCTTCCTTTTAAAACAACATTTACATCAAGTTTTATCTGCAAATATTTATTTTTTTGAGAGGAAACAATTAAATAATGGCATTATGTGAACTTCTTTCAAATGCTATTAACTAGGTTTATTGAGGGTATACTAGATAGTTACACAATTAAATCATTCCTTCTCCACGTAATTTTGTGGCAAATGATTGCTTTTGTAAAATTGACTTGCCACTTCAAATATCAATTATCAAATTCCCTTAGAATCCCTTACTGCTATTAAGCTTCATCTCTGCAGTAGCAAAGACTAATATTATCGAGACTTCTACTAGCCTGTAGAAATAACCTTTAACACGCGCCTGTTCTCGCTTCCTGAATTCTGGTCTCAAAACTGAGACGGTACATATGCATGAGTAACAATATCCTAAAGAAAATACACTAATAGCAATTAGTTAAAAAAAGCAACCCAGGTTTATTAGACCTGGGTTGCGATATATAGTTTTAGTACACAATAAGGTTAACCTTATACGATCAATTAAATTTTAGAGAGTGTTGATACATAGATAGACACTCAATAAATATAGCCAAGTAGTGGATTATCTTCCATACCCTACAGGCCTACACAGCGATGAGCCCTTACGGGGTTGCCACGCCCCTTTGGGGCTCGCAATGACGGTATGGCGTGTGTATCCTTTATCATTTAACCATCAATCTATCTTTAGGTAACCACTCTCAAATTTTAAACTCAAGACTAGCTTTAATGTGATGAGCTCTTGCTGAATCCTGTTTACTCTTATCTGCATTGTTTCTGAAACCTGCTCCATATTCAACCCCAACAGAAGTATGTTCAGTGAACCAGTAAACAAGATTTCCAGAGAGATATCCTCCTAATCTATAAAAATCAGGGTGTTTTATCTTATAGTCATTCAAAATTGTAGTTAATCCGCCTCCAAAATTTGAACGTAAAAAAGGAAACCAATGGTGCTCATAAGATACATAAACTCCACTAGCCATAATGCTTTTTACACCGTCATCACTACCTACCTTATAATCATAATAAACACTAATAGGCTCGCTTTCTACGCCACTTAAATCTCCAACGTATTCTCCTATCCCTGCTCCAAGTATAACGTTAGCCGTTAAAGTATCGGTTTCAGGTTTTATTTTAATCTCGCTACCTAGGTTAAGTCCATATCCTAGTTTGAAGTCTGTTTTACCCTTGTTGTAACCATTAAAATATCCCAGGGGTCTGATTAAACCACTAAGCTCTATACAACCTAGTTCATTAGGCAGGTTATATTGCACCCGTGCACTACCAGCTGGTAAATCTTTTCTAGGCTTTAAGGAACTGGTTGTTTGTACTAGCTTACCCTGAGCATCTTTTCCAAAGAAGTTAAATTCGGGAGCTTGCTCAACACCTAAGCCGACAGTAAACATTTTATTAATATCTTTCCTCCAAGATACTTGAATTACTCCTACAGGAAGGAATGTGGCGATATTAGCAAAGTTATTCCTGGTAAGGCCCACTGTCCATTCTTGGGTTGCAAGGAAAAGCTTCCTTAACGTAACCTTTTCTTTAGTTGCTTTGAATTCCACGGTACTGTTTACAACCTCATCGTCAAAAAAGAATTTTTTCTCCAGACCCAGTCTAATAGCTGCATCTAGTGTGAAGACATTGAGCGCTTTTTCACCACCTGTTTTTGTAATGATTAAAGAAGGTGTAAAATCAGTTCTTGCAGGATAACTCACGCCAACGTTATACGCCCCTTCAAAAGAAGCTTTTCCATAAAATTTACTTTCTGAGCTTGTGAACTTTTTTAGCGATTTTATAACAATTACTTCCTCTTTTTCATTCTTCTCTTTTTTTGCTTTTTCTTTATTTTTAGATTTTACAACTTTTTTTACAACTTTTTCATTGTTGCCCTTGTCATCTGCATAGCTATTAAAAGCAGCCGTTCCCCAGACAAAGCTAATCAAGGTTAATATCCATAAGTATTTACGTTTGTTTTTCATAGTTTTTTTATTAATGTAGTTAATTATGTATTAATTATTTACAGCTACTAATTATTTATAGCAAAAATGCTCGTTTCCCACATGTGAGACCAAGTAAGTACAATTGTTTTTAAAAACAAATTTTTCTCTTCAAGAAATTTATGATACAGTAGCCTTATTGAATCTATTATATGCAAGTAAACACCTCCTATGACCTGTATTTCAAAAACTAAGCCCCACATAAAAAACTTATCAGTTCTTGCTGGGTATGTAAAGTTTGTGCACCTGTATGCATATCCTTAAGTCTAAATTGATCAGCTTGCTTTTCTTCTTCTCCTATCATAACCACAAAAGGTATCAACTTTTTATTAGCGTAGCTCAGTTGCTTTTTTAAATTAGCTGGTTCTGGATACAACTCTACGGATAGGCCATTTTTCCTGAGTTGTGGTATGATGCTCAAAGCTATCTTCTCAGCCTCCTCATCTAAATTGGTAACCATCACTTGGGTACTGATGCATGTTTCTTGAGGGAATAAACCTAAACTTTCCATAGCTACGTATAGCCTATCTACCCCAAAAGAGAGCCCTACACCTGTCATCTCCGTTAAACCAAACGCAGCAGCAAAGTTATCGTACCTACCTCCCCCTGCTACGCTACCTATATCGACCGCTTGTAATTTCACTTCAAAGACAGTACCTGTATAATAGGAAAGCCCCCTAGCCAAACTAGGTTCAATAGATATGTTTTTGTCAGATATACCCATTGCATCTACACGACGCAGTATTTGCTGGATTTCCTGTACACCCTGCAGGCCTAGGTCACTATCTGCCAAATGTTCACTGAGTTGCTGTAATTTATGTTGGTTACTCCCTTGCAAATCAAAGATGAATGAAAACTTTTCCAAAGCGGTGCTAGCAAACCCTTTTGTAATCAATTCTTGGATAACCTTTTCCTTACCAACTTTATCCAACTTATCTATAACAATACAGAACTCATTTACTCGATCGCCTTCCCCCATCAGCGTAACGATACCATTAAGGATAGCCCTATGGTTGAGGCCTATTGTAAACTGGGTGATCCCTAACCTGGCTAACACTTCGTGAACCATCGATAAGATTTCAGCCTCAATTAATAAGGAAGAAGTTCCTACTACATCCGCATCACATTGATAAAACTCCCTATAACGTCCTTTTTGCGGTCGATCTGCCCGCCAAACTGGTTGTATTTGGTACCTTTTAAAAGGGAAGACTAGTTCATGATGGTGGGTAGCCACATACCGCATCAGCGGAACCGTCAAGTCATAACGCAGCCCTTTATCAGCTATTTGGGGTAGTAAAGCTTTATAATTTGTATAGGCTGTTGGATCTGTTACTTCTGCTAAGAAATCTCCTGAATTTAGTATCCTAAAAATCAATTGTTCTCCATCGGTCCCATAATTCCCTAATAAAGTAGATATATACTCCAATGCTGGCGTCTCTAGCGGAGTAAAGCCATAGCTTTGATACACTTGTCTTATATGATCAAATAGGTAGCTCCTCTTCAAAATCTGAGCGGCATCAAAATCACGTGTCCCTTTGACTAACTGTGGTAGTTTTTTTTCCTGCATGTGATGATTAAGTGGTTTGATAAAGAATTAATAACAAAATGTTCCATCTTGCTTCGTACAAATATAGGCTAATTGTTGCGGGTAATCTCTCATCAATGTGGTGTCAGAAGCTACTCCCAAGACGCTGATTTTGCTGGCACAAACGTCTGTGCCCAAGCCTTGTTTCAGGAGTAGCTCCTGAAATTTTGCTAAGCCACGGGGTAAAACCGGTAAATCAGGTAATTCTGTAATAGAAACCACTACAAACTGCAGTTGAGGCTCTTTAGATATAGGAATATTTGCTAAAAGATTTGTTAAAGCTTCTACTCAGAACAAGAAACAAAATTCTTGATACAGCTGGTTGTTAGAGCCTGTCTAAAAAGCTACATGTAGATAAGGGTAGCCCTATTGAATGCAGAGATAAACGAGCTAAAAGACCCGTCTTTGGGAAAATGGCGTAGTGGTGTAGGGAGCTCACTCCCTACACTCCATGGTGC
>CAZZEE010000063.1:0-7140 GCA_964652695.1 uncultured Cytophagales bacterium | reverse complement strand
CCATAGTCAGTTTTTACCTCTAATATACTAAACTACTCTTGGGTTAGCAAACCCCGAAAAACAATAGAAGCTTTTCAACAAGATGTCATTAAGGCCATATATGCAATAGGAGAAAATATAAAAGAATTAGACAGGATAGCGGATAAATATGAAGGCCAAGGTAGGATCAAATATTATGGAGAACCTAAGGAGGAGGTACAACTAGAAGGTCCATTCGAGTCATGGCAATTGGATACTTATCAATCCATAGAGTTATATAAACTATATGTAAAAGCAGAGGAAGGCAAGCAGTGGTTGATTTTTTATGAAAAAACGATACATGAACTTCAAAAGCAAGCGGATGAGATAGATGAATTAAGCGAAAAAATTTCTACGGATGAAGCAGGCATTAAAGTGTTGGCTCAAGTAATCAATAAAGCAAAAGAGCTCCAAAAGCACATAGATGACGCTATAAATGATATAAAGTGGTATGGTGGACGGCCTGAGGTTCGACCTACTATGTATGGACATGACCTTAGATATATGCCTCTACCTACATTTGAAGAAGAAAACCCTAAGCCTAAAAAGGCTACAAAATATCAACCTTCCAATGAGTACAAAGAGATGCTGACCAGCCATTTAAAAAATGCACAAATAGAGTTAGAAACAATTATTAAAAGTTACACACGAAGAAAAGACATTATCTATCCGCAACTGAAAAAAATGGGAGAAAGTCTGATCAATCAAGGTATAAAGGTAGTACAAGAACAAGCGACTACGCTATTTCCTTATCAGGTAGAAACCTACTTTGTAGAATTGAGGCCTAAAAAAGGACAAAAAGAGATAACAGACAAAATGTTTGAAGAAATATTTCCGAGCGATGAAACGGTATGTATTGAGAAATATTTGGAGTTCATGGAAGTAGTAGTCATAGGTATAGAAAAGGGAACAAAGGATCGTAAAGTAAGTACTATAAAAATTAACATGAAAAGTAACGGGCCAGTAAAGATGGCGGATATAGACCGGGGAAACTATGCAAATCTTGTACAAAAGTTTAATAAAGAGTTAGGACCAATTACTAGTAAGCTTAACCAACTGATAGAGGAAGGAAAAGATCCTGTAGCAACATTAGAACAAGCTAGAAAGGTAAAGCAATATCTCGAAGAGGCTACTGAACACCTCAGAAAATATGAAACTAAGCAAGACAAAAAGCCTAATTTGGAGCATTTTGATAAACTAGAAGCAACTATTGAGAAAAGGATTCAACTAGAGCAACACAAAATATTTCTCAATAATCTCAATCAAGAAGTTAATCGAGAAGGGGCTAAAACAAGTGAGCTTATTCAACAAAAAGCTAATCCAGCAGCTATCATCCAAGAGGCAACTAGATTTAAAGGGAAGGTAGAAGAGATGAAGAAGCAAGAGGAGAGCTTTGACTATGAACGACATCAAGTAGTACATAATAGAGAGAAAGTATTACAAGATTTGACAGGTATAATTCAACAAATAGATCAGATAATTAAAGAGCAGGAGGAGAAGTTGACAGGTGAGAAGCTACTCGTAAACCCTACTGGAAAAGGGATACGCAATGATGAAGGGGGATTAGGACATTTTGGGGCGCCAAGGAAAGGTAGAACACATATGGGAATAGATTTTAGTACTACAGTAGGACAAGATATTGTTGCACCTTTGACTGGAAGAGTTAGAAACCTGATAGGTAACACAACAGGTTATCCTATGATACAGATTTATCCTAAAAAGATTTGGGAGGAATTTGATTATTTGGAGATGCTATATGTCGATGCCCCTTCTGGTATTAAAATGGGAGAGTTTCGTCAGGTAACCGCGCAAGATTCAGTAGGTATAGCCATGAGCCTACAAGACCCCAGACTAAACTATCCTGCTAATGTTACCCCGCATGTTCATTTACAGATAAAAAAGAAAATGCCTGGTCAAGCGAAGCCGATCGATATTGATCCAACACCATTTTTCCCTGACTTAAGTGACAAGTAAAAATAAAATATTTTGTAGCTGGATAATCTTATTAATTGGGTTAAGCAGTTTCTCATGCGGTAGCGTACTATATAGTAAATTACAAGGTGAGTGGAGATGCTTAGATGTTGTGCAATGCGAAGCCCCAGATTTTATCTTATTTCACGAGAGTGGGCGTTACATTATCTTTAATGATTTAGAAAGCCCACATCCATGGATGTCTATTGTGGAGAAGGGGGATTGGGTAGTTACACACAATAGAATAAAGCTAATAAATAGGGAATTTGTAGTACGTGGAGCAAGTTTCCAAAAATATCATGGAAATAATACTGAACTGTTAATACAAATTAGACAGATTTCAGAGAACGAATTGGTGCTGGAATTTGGAAGAGATACAAAGAAGTATGGTGAACGATATCAGAAAGTTAATATTCCTGCTAAAATGATGCAGCGATATACAACTTCTGATGGCAATCCTGCTGTTTTGACTTTACCATCTATAGGAAGTGCTACTATTTTGAAGTTAAGTTATGAGTTTGATTTTTACACTCCTAATAGTGAAGGAGTAGAGCTAATAGTTGAAGACCAAAATAATAATGAATTATGGCGTAAAGTAATTACTGAGAATGCTAAAGGTATAGAGGAAATATTGTTAGCAGATAAACCAGGCGTAGAAAATTTTACTCAGCTCATTTTCAATGTGAAGTACATTAATTATGCTACAAGACCTAGTTGGGAGCTGAAGGCTAAGATTTATTGATGCTCAAACTAGCACGGGAGTTTTCTTCCGTGCTAGTAAAAAAGTAGGTATGGCAGATTGAAACATAAAGCCTATAGTAGTAGTGCCAAGGATGAACAATACTTGTTCCTGTTATATTTTATTATGATGTGTGACAAATAACCTTTTCCATGTTTAAAAAGCTTATTCTATTTGCTTTAGTAGTTGTTCTTGGGGTGTGGCTTTTTTATAACTATTTTAATAGTAAAATTCCAGTCAAGCAAAATGGCATAAGTAAAATTATCTCGAATATTGAGGAAGCGTGTAAAAAAATTGATTCAGATACTAACCTGACTATTATTGAAAAGTCCCTAACAGGATTATCGACTGAAGGAGGAGTATTGTTATCTTACTATGATAAGTCTAGAAGCTTAAAGAAGGCTGCCATAATTTTTTATGGAGAGGTGGGACAAAAAATAACAGCATATCATTACAAGAATAGAGAGCTCATATTTTGCTCTCAGCAGCAACTCTATTATAATAAGCCTATTTATATAGAGGGATCTCAGGTAGATAAAATCGAAGAAAATAGATACTATTTTCATAACCAAAGTCTGATTAAGTGGACTGATATCAACAAGACTAACAGGGATACAGGTAGCGAAGAAGCAACAAGAATAGCTAAGGAATTGTTTGCAGAAGCAAAGGCTATTTTGAATGGGGCATATGGTCAATAAAAAATATATCCCCAACCTGGCACGAATTGAGGAGCGTGTACACTGTACACTTGCGCTAGTAAGGATTTGTAAAGAAGATTGTAGGTAGAGGGTATATCCGAAATCCACAAAAATCCTGCAACTGTATGATATCCTCTTGATAAGTTGTATACTTATTCCCTAAATAATGGGTTTAAACGCTGCAACTTCTAAAAGATGTGATGAGATGGCTAATATGCTGCTTATGGATGGGCTTGTGTACTATAACTTTTGCCCAAGAAAAAAGGGATTTTGTTATAGCGCTGGACGCTGTATATAACCATCAGCAGGGTAAAGTAAGTTATGAAACTTTAACTGATCAGCTGTGGGACTTTTACCAGCAGCCCATGGACCTGAACAATACCTCCTATGAAGAACTCAAGCAACTGCGTATTTTATCGGAAGCTCAGCTTAATAGCTTCTTCGATCACCTCAACAAAAATGGCTCACTTGTTTCTATTTACGAATTACAAGCTATTCCTACATTTGACCTAGCAACGATTAAACTGCTACTGCCTTTTGTTACCGTAGAAGAAGTATACCCACCTCCATCCCAAGGTCTTACTTCTGTTTTTCCCCAGCCTAGATATGGTTCCTGGTTAAGTCGCTATGAACGTACTTTGGAAACACCACAAGGTTATACACCCAATCCCAAGACAGGCAAAATACCCTACCATGGCTCCCCCGACAAGCTAGTAACGCGACTTAAATGGAAGCATCCTCATGGATGGGGATTCGGTATAACAGCCAGAAAATACCCAGGGGAAGCTTTTACCTTGGATCCTGCTACAATCCGATATGGATTTGATGTGTGGTCGGCTTATGTATCCTTGGAAAACAAAGGATATCTCAAAAAGCTGATTCTTGGCAACTATCAGGTAGGCTATGGACAAGGATTGGTCCTGAACGCAGGATTTAGCATGGACAAATCTGGAGAAGCCATCCCCATCATGCGTACTTCTAATATAGGTATGAAGCCCCATCAGTCATTTGCTACCTATGGATTTACGGGTATTGCAGCTACAGGGGTATGGAAATCATTGGAGCAAAGCCTCTATTACGCCTATAATAACCTGGATGGGAAGATTTACCAAAATAAAGAGGATGGTAACTTATATGTCGAAACCCTACAGCGGAACGGGTCGCATAGAACGACCCAAGAAATAGCTAAAAAAGGACAAGTGAGTGAACAAGTAATAGGAAGCACCCTTGCTTATAAGCCCAAAAACCAACAGGCTGAGATAGGTATAAATGGTGTTTATAGTTGGTATACGGTTCCCTTGCGCAAACATCATAAAAAGTTACCCTACCAATTTGAGGGACAAGAAAACTGGAATCTTGGCCTTTTTTATCGCTACCTGTGGCATAGCCTTCATTTCTTTGGGGAAGGTGCATTTTCTCAGAGCGGAGGTAAAGCTGGATTAGCAGGTGTTGTAGCTAGTATATCAGCGTATATTGACCTTTCTTTATTGGTTCGGCATTATGACCCCAACTTCCATAGTTTTTATGGAGATGCTTTCCGAGAGGCCGCTAGTGGCAACCACAACGAACAAGGTATCTACGTAGGCATTAGTATACAGCCTATCAAAAAATGGAGGATCACTATCTACTACGATTACTTTTATTTTCCACAGCCTACAGCAAAAGTGGCTGCGCCTGCCACTGGGTATGATTGGCTAGCTAAAACAACGTATCAATTCAGTAGGGATAAGCTGCTGTTGGTGCAATACAAGGAAAAGCAAAAAGTCAAAAATGTTCCTAAGGCTAAGGTTGCTTCCCAATTACCGCAAGACCCTCAAGTTGCACCAGGCACACAGCGAAAATGCAAAGCCCAGTATAGGCAACAGTGGAATAAATATTTCAGTTGGCAGAGTGAAGTGCAGGCTAATACCTATAGTTTTTTAGATGAACTTACGTGGGGTTATGGCATAGCCCAAAGTTTGACATTGAAGTGGCAAAAATTTAGTATCACTAGTCAGGTAGCCTGGTTTGATGCCGATTTTGATAATCGTTTGTATATGCATGAAAAAGGACCTTTGCATAGTCAAAGTATGCCTGCTATGTATTACAAACAAGGGATTAAAAGCTATGTAACTATTGGATATAAGCCCCACACCAACTGGCGAATAGAAGGCAAATATAACCTTACTTGGATTCAGAATGATGACCACCTAGGTAGTGGACAAGATCAGATAATGGGTCATACTAAAAATGAAGTCAGACTACAAGTTATTTATCAGTTCTAATAGCTTTTAGCGTATTTACCAACCTCATGGATTGAGTCATCCCCGCCCACAATTCTAGATTAGAGACGAAGGATATGACAAGCGGGGATCCAGTCACATGGGTCTTATTTTATGATTAATTGAAGGTTCTTTTAGAAGAAAGACATTGGTAGTTAAGCTTACTCTTTCACCAATTCTACGATGGTAATTTCTGGCCAGATGCCTATTCTACCTGGATATCCTAAATAGCCAAACCCCCTGTTGACATACAAATATTGATCCCCTTCTTGATATAACCCTGCCCATTGTTTATACTGATATTGTACAGGACTCCACTTAAAAGAGCCTATCTCGATACCAAATTGAAACCCGTGTGTATGACCCGAAAAAGTGACATCTATATCCTTAAACTGAGGTCGCACTTCTGCATCCCAGTGGCTAGGATCGTGAGATAACAGTACCTTGACAGGCACGTCAGCTGTCCCTTGGGAGGCCAATGCTAGTTTACCATGTTTGGAGAAGCGTGTACCCCAATTTTCTATCCCTATGATAGCCAACCGATCAGCACCTTTTCCTAATAGCACGTGTTCGTTGTTTAATAGCCGCCACCCTAGTTCCGCATGTGCCTGGCATAAGCCCTGTAAATTCTGCTGCTTAGCTGCCAACGAAGACCAAGGTACATAGTCCCCATAATCATGGTTACCCAACGTAGAGAATACACCTAGCTCGGCCTTGACCTTCTTAAAGATAGGGATGTAATCTTTAACCTCGTCAGCTGTATCATTAACTAAGTCACCCGTAAAGAAAACAATATCAGGTTGTTCGCGTAATAACATATCCACTCCTCCCGCAACGGCAGTCTTGTTAAAAAAGCTACCGCTGTGGATGTCAGATAGCTGTCCAATCTTCAACCCATGGAAAGCAGCTGGTAAATGAGGTAGCCTGATGCGTACCCTTCGGACCCGATAATCATGAGCGCCCGAGATGATACCATACCCCAAGGTAGCCACTGGTATTGCTGCGGCTACCATACCTATTTGCGTCCACCAGACCGACCTAGGGATATATACATAGTCCAATCCGCCTTGCGTAAATAAATCTAGCAACTTATACCCTACCCACCTAACTCCCCTCGTTATGTCATCCAACAGCAAAAATATGGAAGAAAATAACTTAGCCGAATATTTGATAACCCAAGCTGGGAGCAATTTATACTTGACCAATGGATTTCTAGCCCCTTCTGGTAACCACCTATAAACTAGAAACGAAATAAAGGTGAGCCCAACAAAAGCCATATAGAGTGTATAAACAATTATCTTTATCGTAGGAGATAAGGGTGCTATAAATGTTTTGAGGCCTTGGTAAAAATATAGGTCTATTAGCCCTAGGATGAGGATAAAAATGAACATGAATACTTGCCTCATAAACGTAAGTGTAAAGTCCTGGTATTGTTAGTTTAGTCTTATAATAG
>CAZZEE010000062.1:0-7416 GCA_964652695.1 uncultured Cytophagales bacterium | reverse complement strand
TCAAACGCAGTCGCTCGGCTATTGCCGAGTGATGGATATTTATGTTTCAGGTGTAGCTCCTGAAACCACTTTATCCTCCAACTTCGCTTAACCAATAAAATACCCCGCCGCAAGCAGCGGGGTATTTCAAAATGATTTTATTTTATCGAATCGAATTTACGCCGCAAGCGGCGGGGAATTCAACCCTAAGAGATTAAAAAGGCAAGTCGTCTGTCGCTTCCTCTTCTAGAGCCACAAAGTTTTCTCTTTCCTGCATATCTGCGTGCCCTCCTTCTTTATTGCCCAGTAACACGATATTTTGCCCTACTACTTCAGTGATATATTTGACCTGGCCTTCTTTATCTGTATAAGACCTGTTGGTCAGCTTTCCTTCCATATACACTTGTTTACCTTTTGTCAAATACTTTTCAGCAATCTCTGCCAAGGGCGTCCAAAGCACTATATTATGCCATTCTGTATTAGTTACCTTTTCTCCTTCTTTATTCTTATATACATCATTGGTAGCTAATGAAAAAGAAGCTTTTGTTCTTCCATTTTCTAAGTGCCGGATTTCAGGGTCCTTCCCTAAATTCCCCAATAAAATAACTCTATTAACTCCTGACATAGTTTAAGTATTTAAAGGGTTCAACATACATAACCCTACATAGATAGGCTTTCTTTTAAGAAATTGCAAATCAATATAGACTTAGGTAAAGATTCTGTGTGTTCTATAGTAAAAGTTTCTGCAGCACTCCCTTGTAACAAGGGAGCTGCTTCTTCCATAAATGCTGGCGTAGCTATGATATTAAAGAAAGATGCATAAATGATACGATGGGTCAATATATGCTTATAAAGCTTAGGCTGTTTGGCTACCTGCAGCTGGTGCTTTTGAATCAAGGTTACCAACTCATCACGAAGGTTTTCAAACTCATGGGGTTGGCTACCTTCTACTAAATAAAAATCATACAACCCTTCCCATATATCCCCTTTCTTTCTCACTTTCATGAGTAATTGATTAGCTACTTGGATAACCAGATAATGAAAAAAACGTTGTTTAACTTTTACAGTAAGCTGCTTAACAGGCAGTTTTTCTTGTTGATTCGTGCGAAACGCTAGACAATCTAGCTGGAAAATGCAGCTCCTACACAATGGCTTTACAGGCGTACATTGTATAGCCCCAAACTCCATAATAGCCTGGTTGTAAATGTTAGGTGCAGTGGTAGAAATTAACCGTTGTGCTAATTGATTAAAAACATGTCTGCCTTGGGTGCTATTGATAGGTATTGCTATACCAAAAATCCTAGCTAAGACACGGAATACATTCCCATCTATCACTGGCACTGCTTCTTGGAAGGCAATGGAAGCAATAGCGGCAGCTGTGTAGGGGCCTATGCCAGGCAACTTCAACAGCCCTTCGTAGTTATTTGGGAATTTTCCATTGTATTGGTCAACCACTAAACGCGCACAAGCATATAAGTTCCTAGCCCTGGAATAATACCCCAACCCTTGCCAGGTCCGCAACACCTCTGTTTCACTAGCGGCTGCCAGCTCATATACAGTAGGGTACTGCTCAACAAACCGTTGATAGTAAGGGATACCTTGCGCTACCCGCGTCTGTTGCAGGATAATCTCTGAGAGCCAAATTTTATAAGGGTCATCTGTTTCACGCCAAGGTAATGCCCGATGGTGATGGTGGTACCATTCCATCAATGGTAGGGCAAAGCTATCAGCTATGGGCAAAATACCCGTATAGTCATTTAAAGATGATTCCAAGGTATAAGTAATAGAATTTTGTAGGTGGACACAAGCAGCCCCTTGCTCGGATATGATACTTTTATTTACTTTGACCCTATATTCTCTGGCTTGCATCCAGCATAAATGATGCACTAATTTATTTGAAAATATTCTAAAATAAAACCAACATGAATAAAGCAGAAGTAATTGCCAAAATTGCCACAAAAACTGGCATCCATAAACATGATGTACAAACTATTGTTGAAAATATGCTACAAGTCATTCAACAAGCGATGGTAGAAGGGCAAGAAGTTCATTTCAAAGGCTTCGGAAGGTTCTTTAATAAAAAAAGGTCTCAAAAGATAGCAAGAAATCTAGCTAAAAATACGGCTATAACTATCGAAGCGCACTATGTGCCTACTTTAAAAATATCCAAAGATTTCATCAACAAAATCAAGGAAACTATCAAGGTATAACGACCTATAACGCTTCATCAAGCAGTTATTTAGCAGCTTTTATGGGATAAAAATGCAGCCTAACTTATTAACCTAAAAGATCATGGGTTAAGTAATGCATAATCAAGCAAAAAGTATTAACTTAGCAAGCCTATAATAGTCTATACTATACCTATCAAATTTTGGGTATGTTATTGCCCCATCAATACGTTTGGATCTCCAAGATCCTTGCGTTTGTCCATGTATAGTTGATATATATTAATAATTTAAAAGATTATAAAATTCTAGTACGATGCCGTGTGGTAAAAAAAGAAAACGTCACAAAATAGCTACCCATAAAAGAAAAAAAAGACTACGTGCTAATAGACACAAGAAGAAGAACAGATAATAGTGTATTGGAAGTAACAGTAGCGTTTTTTAGTTAATGATTTTCGTAAAATATAATATCTCCAACAAAAATTGGCTCTTGAATTAGTTATTAGTGCGGTACAAGATGGCTTTCGGATAGCTTTCCTGAAAGAAGGGGCACTTATTGAATATCAAACTGAGGGGAAAGACACGAAATTTACTGTTGGAGATATCTATTTGGGCACGGTTAAGAAACTAGCACATAATTTAAATGCTAGTTTTGTGGATATAGGTTATAAAAAAGACGCTTTTTTACACTACTCTGACCTGGGGCCTCAATTTCACTCTGTATCTAAATTCACACAACTAGCTATTAATGGTCAGGTCACCGATTTTAAGCTAAATAATTTCCCCCTAGAATCCACTATAGACAAGCTAGGGAAGATATCGGATGTACTTCACAAAAACCAACCCATCCTCGTACAAGTCATCAAAGAACCTATCTCTAACAAAGGCCCTCGCCTATCGGCAGAACTAGCCTTAGCAGGCAGGTATATGATACTGGTCCCGTTCAATCAAACTGTTAATGTATCTAAACGCATTACCAGCAATGAAGAACGACAAAGGCTACTACGTCTCGTCTCTTCTATCAAGCCAGCGAACTTTGGGTTAATCATTCGGACGGCAGCAGAAGGGAAAGAAGTTGTTAAGCTAGTCCAGGATCTAAAAGACCTAGTAGAGAAGTGGGAAACAGGCATGAAGTCGCTTGTAAAGGCTTCTCCTAGAGACAAAATCATAGGAGAGGTTAATAGGGCTTCTTCTATCCTCAGGGACATGCTCAGTGAAAAGTTCGATAGTATCCTGATTGATGATCCCACAGCTTACACTGAACTCAAACAATATATCAAAACTATTGCTCCAGAAAAGGAGAAAATAGTCAAACAATATCAGGGGAAAACTAAGTTATTTGAGCATTTAGGCATAGAAAAACAACTCAAACTACTCTTTGGGCAAACAGTAAGCATTGAGGGGGGAGGGTATCTCATCATAGAACATACAGAGGCGATGCATGTGATTGACGTGAATAGTGGAAATAGTGCTGTAGAGAAGAATCATGAGGAGATGGCCTTGGGTATCAATTTGGCAGCAGCTAAAGAGATAGCCAGGCAGTTGCGGCTGAGAGATATGGGTGGCATTATCGTTATTGACTTTATCGATATTAAAAACCCAGAAAACAAACGTAAGATTTACCAGGCCATGAAGGAGTATATGGGCGAAGACCGTTCTAAGGTCACCGTTCTCCCACTCTCTAAATTTGGCTTAATGCAAATTACCCGACAAAGGGTACGGCCAGTTACTAACTTGATCACCCAAGAACAGTGTCCCACCTGTGAGGGAACAGGCAAAATATCTCCTTCTGTTTTGATAGCTGATCAAATTGAAAAAAGCATACAACTGCTCTTGACCACACAAAATGAAGACCACGTAACCCTCTTTGTACACCCTTATCTATACGCTTACTTCACAACTGGGCTCATTTCTAGAAGGGTGAAATGGTTATTCAATTATAAAAAGTGGGTTAACTTAGCAGAAGACTCCTCTTTGGGTATCACAGATTACAAATTCATCAACAAAGCCAACGAAGAAATAGAACTTGCTTAAGAAATTGCTTTCCTCCATGCAAAAGGAAATGCTTGTCATCACGCTTTGCTGACAAGCTGAATATGTAAAGGGTAATTGTTAAATTACGATAGGTTTATAGTATTCTGATTACCAATAAGTTATACTACCGTAGTGTATTCCCTGCCTTCACAGGGATTGACAACTGCACAATGACATTCATTCTTGGAGGCTAAACATGTAAAGTTTTCCTAAGTTAATAACCACTATAAAGGCTAACAGGCTATGAAATTTACGGTATCTTCTTCACATTTATACAAGCATCTAGTGGCCTTGTATGGAGCGATTGTCAGTAACCCCCTGCTACCTATTTTAGAAAACTTCCTATTTGAGATCACCAGCGGGAAGCTCAAAATTACTGCTTCTGACTTACAAACTTCTATTATTACAGAGCTACCATTAGATGTGGCAGGTGAAACCGCTGTGGCTGTACCTGCAAGAATTTTGCTAGACACCTTAAAAAATCTACCTGAACAACCTATTAAATTCCATATAGATGACCAAGCTTACAGTATATCTATCAACTCTGATACGGGGCAGTATAATCTAGCTGGAGAAAATGCAGCAGACTTCCCAGCAATACCTATAGCAACTGCAAAAACATCTATCTCTTTACCTGGCAATATATTTAAAAGAGCCATCCAACAGACAATCATCGCTACCAGCCATGATGACCTAAAACCAGCTATCAATGGTGTATATATGGACTTCCGTGAAAGTGCATTTACCTTTGTGGCCACGGATATACACCGGCTTATCCGATATATACGTACGGATATAACAGCCATAGAACAACCTTCTTTTATACTTCCTCGCAAAACTTTGCTATTACTTACGAGCCTACTCTCCACAGACCAGCAAGAAGTAAAAGTCAGCTTTAGTAATGGCAATGCACATTTCCAAATAGCTAACACTCGGGTAGTGGCTAGGCTCATTGATGAAAAATATCCTGACTATGAAAGCGTAATTCCAAAAAATAATCCTAATAAACTAGTTATTAATCGAGGAGAATTATTAGCCTCTTTACGACGCATTATCGTATATACCAATAAAATTACCCACCAAGTAAAGTTTACCTTATCGGAAAAGAAACTACACATTTTAGCAGAAGACTTTAATTTCAATAATAAAGCCAAAGAAGAGTTCGCTTGTGAATACGAAGGACAACCCAATTTGGAAATTGGGTTTAATGCGAAGTCACTGATCGAGCTGCTCCATAACCTAGACGCAGAAGAAGTAACTTTCTATTTCTCCCAAGCGACCCAAGGTAATCAAGCTAACAAGGCGGCTGTCATTACCCCTAATAAGCAAGAACAGGGAGAGGATGTGCTTCTACTCATCATGCCGGTTATTTTACACTAGAAGCTATTTAGCATTTTCTTTTTTTGATGTGGTTTCAGGAGCTCATTCCTGAAAAATGCCGGAAAAACTATAAAATTTCTTAATTTCGCCGAATAACAAACCGACTTCACAAGAAAATAAGGATTGCGAACCAGTGGTGTCAGAAATATTCCTAACACTCCACAAGATATCCAGTTGCCACGGACACGCTGTGTCCTCGCAATGACAGCAAAAGAAGACGGTTTGAGAAGAGATCTACTAACTACTAATACCTATGGGCATTATTAATAAGGTACATGCTAGGCAAATTTTAGATTCTAGAGGGAATCCCACCATTGAAGTAGATATATGGACTGAATGCGGTGCCATGGGGAGAGCCTCTGTCCCTTCTGGTGCCTCTACAGGGCAGCATGAAGCTTTAGAACTCAGGGATCAAGATAATTCTGCCTATCTCAAAAAAGGTGTACAACAAGCTATCAACCATGTACAAAATATACTGGGGCCTGCTGTCATAGGTAAGTCTGTATTTGATCAACGTGCTATAGACCATTTACTCATTCAGTTAGATGGGACTCCCAATAAACGCAAGCTGGGAGCCAACGCCATCTTGGGTGTCTCCATAGCAACAGCAAAGGCTGCTGCCAATGCGGTAGGGCTACCCTTATATCGTTATTTAGGTGGATTAAATGCATACGTCTTACCCACACCTATGATCAACATATGCAATGGGGGTGCTCATGCGGACAATAATATAGACATTCAGGAATTTATGATCGTGCCCATCCAAGCAGCATCTTTTGCTGAAGCGCTGCGCATGGGTGTAGAAGTGTTTCACCACCTTGGATTGATCTTACAAGAAAAAGGATTTTCTACCAATGTAGGTGATGAAGGTGGATTTGCACCTAGCCTATCGACTAATGAGGCGGCCATCGAACTCATTTTACAAGCCATAGAAAAAGCAGGCTACCGACCTGGAGAAGAGATAGCTCTAGCTATCGATGCCGCTAGCTCAGAATGGTACCAACCTGCAGATGGGACATACTGCTTCAAAAAATCTACGAATCAACAACTGACAGCCGATGAGCTGGTAACATTCTGGCAACAATGGGTCCATAAGTACCCCATTATATCGATTGAAGATGGCATGGCAGAAGATGATTGGAAAGGATGGCAACAATTAACAAAAGCCATGGGACAACAAGTCCAATTAGTAGGGGATGATCTATTTGTAACCCGGGTAGACAAATTACAGCAAGGTATCACACAACAGGCAGCCAACGCTATCCTCATCAAGATGAACCAAGTAGGTACTTTAACTGAAACAATAGAGACAGTTGCCTTAGCTAAAAGGAGTGGCTACCGTACCATCATATCTCACCGATCTGGGGAAACAGAAGATACGACCATAGCAGATCTAGCAGTAGCTTTGCAAGCTGGACAGATTAAGACGGGATCTGTATCTCGAACTGACCGAACTGCTAAATACAACCAGCTGCTAAGGATAGAAGAAGCACTAGGAAGTTATGCACAGTTTGCTGGTAAGGATTATATCTGCTTGTAAATTTGTAATCATTTCCTTACTACCTTTGTGCATCCCTAAAAAGCTATTGCTAGAAGATAGTTTTAGATGAGGTTGAATGTAAAAACAAGTATATTGTAATTTAAAAAAACTTAGGGAAGAGGCTTTCTTGAAAACACCAAGCGAGGCCCTTCCTCATTTATAATAACTTCATTTATAATAACTTAACGATGCATAATTATTTTAAAATCTGCCTAGGCAAGGCAGCAATAGCAATTATAAATTTATTGTTACTAGGTAATGTATTATTAGACTTCTTTCAAAACTGTATGATGTTAGATATTAATAGTCGATAGCCTT
>CAZZEE010000061.1:0-7440 GCA_964652695.1 uncultured Cytophagales bacterium | reverse complement strand
ATAAGATAGGAATGAGGGCAGATAACTGCTCTCCTTTTATGCATCAATTAGAGCTGGTCAGCTACTATAGTAGGCAAAACTCCTCTCAGAGCTCAAACCACAAAATACAATAGTAGGCAAACCCCCTCCCCTACTCAGGTTGCTAGCTTGCTAATAAAAGTATTTCCCTATAAAATGTGGCTTTAGAATATGTATGCAGACTGCATCATGTGCATGCATTTTTAGAAAGAAAAGCATGCAGAAAAAGGCTACAAAATGACCTGGCCCCTATTAAAAAGGAGGTTGCTGCTGTTAAAAGTAAAAAGTATGCAATTAGTCTACAGTGCATGCAAAGTGCAACCTGCCCTAACAAGTATAAAAAAAAGGATTTGGGGTATTTGAAGCCTACCAAGTGCATGCTCCGCACATGTTTACCCGTATGAAAATAAGGATTACTTACCCCTCCCCCAGTCAAGTCAAAAACCTGCGTTTTCAGCCTCAATACGGGTGGAACCCGTATCCCTCTTGCTATAAATAGCCAGTTTTACACCCATTTCACCTAGGCTAGCTTAAGCTCGTCCATCTTACTTACCATTCATCCAACTTATATGTCTTTAACTATATCAACCCTTTAAAAATATAATTAAAGATGAAAAAGTCTAAGGCTAACAAGCCATCCTCGATCCATATCAAGAAACTTAAAAACCTATATCTTGATGGGGATAAACCAGCCATACCTAATCATATCTATATTGATGAGCTTGAAAATCTACATATGGGTAATATTGAACTAGCTACTACTACCAGCCATGATGAATCACCCACTACTGAACCTGTTCAACCATCCAGACCTAGACTCACCAATAGCCAGCTGGTATTGGTTTGTTATTTTATACTACTCAGCTGGGACGTGCGATTTAGAATAAACGTAGATCTAGCTGATGTGGCTCGTTTTATACATGCCCTTACAGGTATACCTTATAAAAATCTAGACAACTCTGAATATTTACAGGAAGCTACAACGTGTACCTGAACTTAAGTCTAATCGAAGTCTTATGAAAGATCTAGAAGTAGTACAAAACCTATTTTTACAGCTAGAACTCAAGCAAGCTTATTTACTGGTTGAAAAAGAAATTGCAAGGGATCGCCAAGAAAACAATAAGCCTCATTAATAACCTAGCTCCCTATAAGTCAAGTATCCACTAACTACTGAGTACTCCGTCTGAGTACTCAGTAGTAGTAAGTCTCTAGGAGGTAGGCATATATTAGGCTCTACAATCAACTTGCAAGCCTATGAAAGATTTAATCTTAACACAACTCTCTTTAGAAGAGATCCGGCAAATGTTTAGAGAAGAACTCAGCGTCTTTCTATCCAATACACCCACTGATATCAGTAATAGTCCATCTAAGGATCTATTGAATTTAGAAGAGGCAAGTATTTACTTGAACCTAGCTCCTTCTACCATCTACAACCTGGTTCATCGCAAAGAGATTCCTTATATGAAACGCACTAGGAAGCTTTACTTTTCTAAGGAGGAACTACTAAAATGGATAGAGGAGGGTAGAAGACCTACCCAGGCAGCCCTTGATGCAGCAGCACAAGCTTATTTAAATCAACTTAAAAAGCGCTGATCATGGAAAAACCTACTTTTGATTTTGCCTTATTGGACCCTAACAATAGTTCCCCAGGAAGTTTTGCCTATCACTTGGAAGAGCTCCAAGGAGAATTAGCTAACAGTCAAGAGCTACTAGTAGTACAAACAGCCAATAATTGGCTCAAGCAAGCCCAAGAGCGTCCTATTCCCTCCCAGCTCTTTAGCGAGTTTTGGTTGGAAGGCGAGCTTTGCATTCTCTTTGGTGATACCAACCTAGGGAAATCCGTCCTAGCTGTAGAATTAGCAGACAGCTTAAGTGCAGGAGTAGCTATTCCAGGATTCAACCTAGAAGGAGGTCCCAGGACAGTCTTATACCTGGACTTTGAGCTGAGCGACAAACAGTTTGAAGCCCGTTACTCAGCAAATTATACCAATCATTATTGTTTTAGTGATCGCTTTTTCAGAACAGAGCTACAAGCAGAAGCTATTCTAGAGGAGATTAGTTGGGAGGAGCAGCTCTTCGCTTCTTTAGAGAAAGCCCTTCAACAAACAAAAGCCAGTGTACTAATTATAGACACTATTAATTATCTCAGCAGTGAGAGCGAGCAAGCTAGCCAAACTTCGCCCTGGATGAAGGAGTTAAAAGCTTTAAAAGACAAGTATGACCTATCCATCTTAGCCTTAGCTCATACGCCCAAGCGTGATTTATCTAAACCCATCACGGGTAATGACCTACCAGGGAGCAAGATGCTGATTAATTTTTGTGATAGTGCCTTTGCCATAGGAGAAAGCCAGCAAGGAAAAAATCTACGCTATCTCAAACAAATCAAGGCCAGAAACACGGAAGTGGTCTATGATGGGGAGAATGTGTGTATATGCCAGATCATCAAGCAAGTCAATAAACTCACCCTGGAAAAAATAGGCTATAGCCCTGAACAAGCTCATTTAAGAAGACTTACCGAAGAAGAGCAGCGTAGCAAGATTACACAAATCAAGCAGCTGAAAGGGGAAGGAAATTCTAATGTGGAGATTGCAAGAAGGTTAGGTGTAAGTGAAGGAAGTATTCGAAATTGGCTTAAAAGGGAAGAAGGGCGCTAGAGAGTGATTCCTCGTAACCGATTACAAGCTTTTACGAGTGGTTGAGCTAAAAAAACAGGCTTTTTAGGTACCTAAAGGCCGATAACCATGGGTAGCTCGTAATTTCCCGAGAGTTACACACTCTTACGAGCTAGCCTGTTTTTCGAAAGATTACGAGTTTACGAATTGTCATGAAAACCCTCTCATAAGCTATTTAAAAAGCAATATCGGACATTTGCGCCTAGTAACTGTCCTACGAGCCTTTTGCGAGTTTGCGAGCCTATCTAAGATGGAGGAATGCTCATCAAAATTTAAAACTTTGGCTTGGGAAAAATAGGCTATGACCCTGAACAAAACCATTTAAGGAGACTTACTGAAGAAGAGCAGCCTAACGCTTATCTCCACATCAAGCAGATGAAACAGGAAGGAGATGCTCATCTAAAGATTGCTAGCACCATATTAGCTGTAAGTGAATTAGCTGTAAGTGAAGTAAGTATTCAAAATGGGGAGGAGCATCTCTCATCCTACTCCTGTCTATTCTACTTTTTAGTGCTAGATATTTATACTACACCGCTTGAAATTTTATACATCTGTGTTATCTTGTCTATATTGAAAAGTCTAGATAGTCTGGATATGAGAATCAAGCTTATGAATAATACAGTACATTCCTGGCCCTTACAAGAGGCTAAAAATAGGTTGAGCCAACTGGTAGTCAGCGCTCAACAAGGAAAACCTCAATATATTACTAAAAGGGGGCAGGAGGCAGCTGTGCTTATTTCTATGGAAGAATATAGAAGAGTACACCAGCCTGCTCAACCTTTTAATGAGTTTTTAATAGCGGCTCCTCTTGTAGATGATATAGAAACAAAAAGAATGCCTGCTAGCTTACGTGATATAGAGCTATGAATTATCTACTGGATACCAATGTTATCTCTGAGCTCAGAAAGCACTCAGCTCATGAATTGGTAAAAGATTGGGTTTCAAAAAGGGAATCTCAGCAGCTATTTATCAGCTGTATAACTATTGGTGAAATTAAAGTGGGAGCCTTGAAGCGGTTTAAAAAGAACCCATCAGAAGGTCAAGTATTACTGGACTGGTTGGAGAAACTTATCAGTCAGTACGTGGATCGTATCTTACCTATAGATGTTGCTATAAGCCAAACATGGGGTGAGCTACTTGCTATAGACAGCACTAATCCTATTGACGCCTTGATAGCTGCTCAGGGTATTGTCTATCGCATGTGTATAGTTACAAGGAATGTAAAGCATTTTAGAGATTTTAAGGTGCAGGTGGTTAATCCTTTTGAATAAAAGTAGTATGTAGGAGAGCAGCTAAAACCAGGATGGGATTAAAAGATATAGTTTGTGACATGCCTATAAATTTTATAGCTTATTTTTTTCATAAATAACATCCACCCCACTTTTAGCTGCTCTCCTCACCCTGGAAAAGATAGGCTATGGTAGTGAACAAGCCCATTTAAAAAGACGCAGTGAAGAAGAGCAGCATAGCAAGGTCACTCAAATTAAGCAGCTGAAAGGGGAAGGGCATTCTAATGTGGAGATTGCAAGAAGGTTAGGTGTAAGCGAAGGAAGTATTCGAAATTGGCTTAAAAGGGAAGAGGGCCGCTAGAGAGTGATCCCTCGTAATCGGTTACAAGCTTTTACGAGTGCTTGAGCTAAGAAATCAGGCTTTTTAGGCATCTAAAAGCCGATAACCATGGGTAGCTCGTAATTTCCCGGGAGTTACACATTCTTACGAGCTAGCCTATTTTTCGAAAGATTGCGAATTTACGAATTGTCATGCAAAACAGCTTAGGGGCTATTTAAAATGCAATATTTAATATTAATGCCTAGTAATCGTACTACTAAACTACTCCTAATCGATTACGAGTTTTTACCAGGTAGCAAAAAATAAGTTGATAATTCTTAATAAATAGTCCTAAAATAGCTTGACACCCTTAGGGGTAGTCTTAAAATAACTTGGCAGGCTTGATCGGGTTTACTTTTTCTCTAAACCTATGGCAGATCAAGACTTTTACCACTGATTGTTGGTAAAATTTACTATATTGTCTTACTGGCTAGAAACGATGTTTACTTGAAGCATGAGAGAATCTTATTATCAATTAGAACCCTATCAAGGCCCTTCTTCTAGATTTACTTGTCCTAGTTGCCAAAAAAACAAACAGTTTGTTCGTTATATCCATACCTTAACCAAAGAGCCTCTGGCCCCTCATGTGGGTAGATGTAACAGAGAACAGAAATGTGCCTATCATTATACCCCTGGACAATACCTAGCAGAGCAAAAAGCTATTTTCCCCTTGAGGAAAGTAAGTAAACAAGCTAAGCCAGTCAACTACCCTCCCAAGGCCATTAGTTATATTCCTTTATCCTTACTCCAGGCGACTCTACAAAAGTATGACTCCAACCACTTGGTTACTTACCTTCATGCTCGCTTAGGGGAAATTAAAACCCAACAGCTCATTACTCGGTTTTTTATAGGTACCTCCAAACACTGGCCAGGTGCTACCATTTTCTGGCAAATTGATCACCGAGGACGGATAAGAACAGGAAAAATTATGCTTTATGATCCCCTTCAAGGTACAAGGGTTAAGTCCCCTTTTAATCACATTACCTGGATTCACCAAGCTTTGAGAGTAACTACTTTCCATTTATCCCAGACCTTATTTGGAGCTCATCAGCTCAGGCATGCTCCCCTGAGTAAGCCGGTAGCTTTAGTAGAAAGTGAGAAAACAGCCATTATAGCCACTGCTTACTGGCCTGACTTCATTTGGCTAGCTACGGGTAGTTTAAATGGCCTCACTCTTGAACGTTGTGCCCCTTTACAAGGTAGAAAAGTCATTTTATTTCCTGATCAAGGTGCTTACGGGGAGTGGCAACAAGCTGCTCAAATGCTAGGCAAGCAGCTAGGGATTTGTCTTCGGGTTTCTCCTTGGTTAGAAGAGCATGCTAGCCACCTCGCTTTGGAACAAGGCGTGGATCTGGCTGATTGCCTCCCTAGAAGCTTTTATCCAATCTAACTCTACCATCATTAAAGCAAACATTCATTCACTAGGTCCATTTCTTCATCTTCAAATTGTTTGAGATAAATCTGTGTAGTCATTTCTGATCGATGTCCTAACCCTTGCTGGATCTTAGCTGTGGGTGCGTTACTCTTTTTCAAGACTGTCGCATAGGTATGCCTGGCTACATAGGTAGTTAGGTTGGCATCTATTTGCGCTAACTGGGCTATCTCCCTCATTTCACTATTCACCCTTTTACGTACCTTGGCTACTCGATAGGCTATTTGTAGGGCTGTGAGATGTTTCTCCCGCTTTAAGATAGGAAAGATATAGTTTTCAGGATGATGACCTGTCAAGGGCCTGTAATACTCAATGATGGCTTGAGCAGGGGGAAATAATTTAAAATTGATCATTCTCCCTGTCTTAGCCCTCCTATAAAAAATGCGGCCCTCTACTATGTCTTTCCATTGTAGCTGAGCTATATCTATAAAATTGATCCCTTGTCCATAGTAGCTAAAGATAAAAATACGCCTAGACCCTGATAAAGAACTAGCAGGATCAAGCTCCAAGTTTTCTATCTTTTTAATCTCTTCTTTGGTAATAGCCCGCTTTTTAGTAGCAGTATTAAACTTAGCCACGCTGAACTCTTTGAAAGGGTAAGCGTTTAGGTTGATTAATTTTTCTTGGACAGCCTTATTAAAAAGAGCCCGTAAGGTTCTCAAGTAAACAGACATAGTAGTTTCAGCTAAGCCTAATTTTCTGAGATTCACTTCGTAGTGATGAAGAAAAGTTGGGTTGATATCTGTAAAAAGTAAGTCATTAGAAGGAGCAAAAAGCTTTAAAGAGCGCTTGGTGTCTTTATATACATGGGCATTGCCTACTTTATCTGCTTGGAGAAGCCTATCAATTACTTGATCAAAGAAAGGAAAGACTTTGCCGTTCTTTCCTCCTCTATCATTTTCCACCGCTTGTATGAGTGCAGCAGGGGTTACCACTTTTTGGCTATTAACCAGTTCTAATACCTTGCTCTGGTAGGTATGGATAGTACGAGCTATGATCGTTTCGATGGCCGCTTTATTGGGGTGGGTTCTTTTAGGGGCATTCTTTTTAGAGTCCCAAAGTTCTTGGCCGCATGAGATGCCTAAAGACATATATTTTCTTAGGTTACCTTGGGTGATACGCAAGGTAATAGGATAAGTCCCATCACTGAGCTGGTTAGAGCTATAGAGTATAACAGATATTTTCATATAAGTAAGCTAGCTAAACGTATTACAGTATGTATTACAGTTTCTTTGGTAAATCCTCAAAAACAGAATGAAACTAAAGTAAGCAAAACTTTGGATAAAACACTATAAAGGCTTATTTTTGATATAAAAAGGGCAACAAAGTTAAGTTAAAAGAAAGGTTGGATATGTGCTTTACAAGCAGAGGGTCGTAGGTTCGAATCCTACAGAGCCCACTTCATCAAATACCTCGAATTATCTATAAAAGGGGCATTTTTAAAAGAAATCAAATATCCCTTAGAAAATCATCAATGACGCTATGAATGACTCCTAGTTAAGTAATTCAGTAGTATTTAATAGCAACTTAAAGTAAATGGCAAGATCACAGGATAGAATCCTTCCTACTTGCAGCATAAACGATAGCTTAAACGAGGATTACTAAATCTACTATAAAGCGTATTGCTGCTGACACGTAGCTTTGATGCTAGCTTGGTAAGAGACTGTTTAGAATCTTTGCAAGCATATTCTAAGAAAAGCAAGAGCCACT
>CAZZEE010000060.1:0-7626 GCA_964652695.1 uncultured Cytophagales bacterium | reverse complement strand
TAATCCACTACTTCGCTATATTTATTGAGTGTCTATCTATGTATCAACACTCTCACTTTATTATGATAAATAGTCGTCACTCGGCATATCCAAGCGACTGTTGGGGGAACTGTAGAATCTCAGCTTTCACTGGGATGGCAAGTTGGTGCAAATATTAACTCAACTCAACCTATTATGGAAAAAAAGTCACGAAAAAAACAGACATCTTCCGTTAAGCTAACAGCTGCTATAGCTATTTCCTTATTCTTAGGCTATCTAATAGGCCAGGGAAGTGTGCCTTTCAAACCTACTTCTCTCCGAGCACCTATATCTATTGCTGGAAACTCTATACAGGTTCGGTTTAGTCCAGGTGGCCAATGTTTGCAGTTTACTCAACAAGCTATCGGATTAGCCCAAAAAACCATCTTAGTACAAGCGTACGCTTTTACAGCTGCCTCCATTGCAGAAGCCTTGATAGCAGCCCACAAGCGAGGAATAATGGTGAAGGTACTAGTAGATCGCTCGCAACTCACAGCTAAAGGCTCTCAAGTAAATCGTGTACTGCAGCAAGGTATACCCGTATCGATAGATGTAGTTCCAGGTATAGCACATAACAAGGTGATGATCATTGATGACAACTATGTATTAACAGGATCTTTTAACTGGAGTAATGCAGCAGAGACCAGAAATGCAGAAAACTTATTACTTATTGCTGATCCACAGACCAATAAAATCTACACAGCCAACTGGCAATTGCGTGCTGCTCATGCTACACCTATTCACCACTCGAACTAATCCCATTCTCCATTATTCTCCTCTTCTTCCTCTTCTTGTAGCTGAGAGATTTTTGTAGCCATATTACCAAACATACTACTGACTACATCTTTTTTAGAATTTGTTTGCTTATTGAAAATATCTTCCAGGTCTTGGATTTGGTTGTTGAAGCTATCTTCTATCTTTTTTGGTTCTTCTTTTAATCTTACGATTTCTCTTTCCACATCGCTAGATTTCAGAACTTGGATATTCAGCTTCTGATTTATACTGCTTTCTTGCTTTTTAAGAGCTTTCAGTTCTGTTTCTTTTTTATCTATTTGAGCCTCTGCCTCTTGTTTAGCTTTGTTAAATGCTTGTAGATTTCCAGAAAATTGAGAAAACTTTGGTTTCTGGCTATTTAATTGTTCTAATTCCGCTTGTGTATCACTTATTTTTTTCGATAGATCCTCCATGGTGGTACTTTCAGCATTCTCCATGTCCTGTTTTATCTTGATAAACTCATTTTGTTTGGCTTCTAGTTTCCTATGAATATCCTCTAGTAAATCTTCTTTCTGTTTTTGTATTTTAGCTTTTATAAATTCATAATACAGCTTTCGTGGCTTATTTAGTCGAAATAGTTCCTCAGTAAGACGGGATTTGGCATCCTCTGTTAGATCGTTGGCTGCAAATGCTTGTTTTACTGCTTCATATGCTTGCTGAATTTTTCCAAACTCATTTTTTAATGTAGGTATACCCTTGTCTTCTAACCTAGCTATACCTATATGTGATATATCTATTCCTAAATCCACATTTAATTGGGCTATCGTAGGAAAATCTTTTTTGGGCTCACCCTCACTTTCTGCAATCGTAGTAGGATTATTTTTGGTTAGCCATAGTTCGGGCATCTCGTTTTCGATATATGGGAATGGAGGGGGTATAATCACCTCGGGGGGCGTGTCTTTTTCCTGCTCGTTATCAGTTGTATAAATATTCGGCTCTTCTTTCCCCTTATTAATTATAGGAATGTCCTGTAATGTATTCCTACTTTCTCCCTGGTTTGTGCTTTCTTCTAACGATTGATTCTTACCTTCCATGGGAGGAACTGGTGGAGTTAACAACTCATCTATTGGAGGAGGTGGCAATTCTTCCTGATTATTATTAGCTGTAGTAGTACCGTCAAAGCTATTTGTATTTTCTTTTTCTAGCTGTGGGGCTTTATTTGGCTGTGTATTCTCCGGTTGTTTAGCTATTTTATTACTCTCCCCACTATCTTGTCCAGTAGTTGACTCTGGAACAGCAAACCGCACTCGTTTCTTAGGCTTTACTTCCTCCGGATCATTAACTGGACGCTCTAAGGGCAATTCTTCTAGTGGCCGCTGCTGACATCCAATAATCAATACAAGCAAGAAACAGATAGCAAGAAGCCGTAAATTGAATGAACTACGCATGTTAGGAAGTCATTTTGAGTGATTGAAAATACACTTTTGGTTGCCCTTGGTGCTATTGCTTGGCACGTATAGGGTGAGAATACTTCATGGATGTGTTCTCTAGATTCCTCTATACATTTAGATAAAATAAACTTCGTATTCGTTTTTGGTAATATACCCTTCTTTTTTCCTCGTTAACAACCTACCTTATTCCTTTACTTTACCTTTTTTTCTTTTCCTGTTCTTCCTCTTGTTTAATCATTAGGAGGAGGGGGAATGGGTAACTGATCGATATCCTCTCCATTCCCTGGTGGGAGAGGAATGCCACTAATATCTGGAGGGGGAGGAAAGTCGTTAATAGCTTCTATAGAAGAGGGAGGGGGAAGATTATTAATAGGAGGGGGTAAATTTTTAATTTTCTCCTCAGTTAATGTAAAAGGCGGAGGTAAATTTTCAATTTCCTCCTCAGTTAATGTAAAAGGCAGAAGAGGAGGCACATTTTTTATTTCCTCTTTAGTTAATGTAAAAGGCGGAGGGGGAGTAAGGTTGTTAACATCCATAGGAGGAAATTTTCCAAGGTTTTCTGATTGGACAGGCTGCACTCCCTTACCTTGAGGCACTTTCGGAATTTTATCTGTATGAGGGGGGATTGGAAAGTTGTTTGAAGCTCCCTCTATACTTTCTTTTTGCTTTTTCTCCTCTGTCTCTGAAGATTGCTGCTCGCTGCCGTTATCTCCCTGAGTTTTACGGCTATCTACAGACTGAGTATCTAATAACTTCTTTGAATCTTTGTCAGGAGAAAGTTGACCTGTATTTATTTCTGCCTCCAAACTTCGCTGCTCACATCCAGTAATCAAGGTAACTAAGAAGAAGATATAAAGAAGCCATAGATCAACTACATTACGCATGTTGGGGAGTTATTTTTTGAAAGTTTGAAAATATACTTTGACAGTCTTGATGCTACTACTTGGTCGTACATAATAAGAAGAACACGTCTATAGAAAACAATGCTTCCTTTCTTATATTATAACACTTTTTTAAGTAAAATCAAAGTTTCTAGCTTGGTTTTATGTAGGATCTGTTAGTGATTTATGACGAAGCAACTGGAGACACGGAGCAATACCTTTCCATATGAAAAGTGAGCTAATAGGTAGCCGTCCACACCTACATATTTCACCTAAAAAATCGCCTGAATAGCTATACAGGTTTTAAAGGGGCAGAACTTGTTATATGAAGCTTTGTCTTCGACGACCTACTTTTTGTCAGCCACACAAAAAGTATGCAAAAAAGTCTCCGCTGCTTGGAAAATAGCTAAAATGAACTCCTATACGCACATGGAAGAGAACTAGGTCAAACTAAAGCTGCAAGGCTATCCCACTGCCCTAGTTTTCTTCCCCAAAGGCACGCTACTCATTCTTTAACGCCATTTCCCCAAAGGCCGGTCTTTTGCTTGGTAAATCTTTTATAGATAGGCCTGAAGGCGTACAGCTAATAAACTTTTTCTGAAAATTTTTGGTAACTACAAGCTACTGAGTGGCAGTGACATAATTTGAAGGGTGCACCACTATGTAAATAACTTTCTATAGCAATCAAAAAATGTTAAGCATGTCCTAGGTCAAAGAATAACAACGCTACATCGCTACTACTTTGAATAGTAATGGACTCACTACGAATAGCAGCTCCATCTCCAGGTAACAACTCCTGCCCATTGAGCTTCATTTTTCCCTTGATTAATTGCAACCAGCCGACACGATTACGGTGGAAGGGGTAAGTAAGCGTAGAATCCTGTGTTAAAAAGGAAGCGTATACCTGCACGTCTTGGTGAATGATAACAGCTCCTTCGTGTTCATTTCGCGCACCAATAAGAACCCATTCATTATGCTTTCGTTGAATGGTCTTCTGGTGATAACTAGGCTTGAGGTGTATTTTTTCAGGTATAATCCAGATCTGCAAGAAATGTACGAGCTCATGGGCCGAATGATTAAACTCACTATGTTCTACACCTGATCCAGCACTCACGATTTGAATATCTCCTGCCTGAATGATAGACCCATTCCCCATGCTATCCCGATGTTCTAAGGAACCCTCTACCACATAGGAGATGATTTCCATGTCATGGTGTGGATGTCTAGCGAACCCTTGGCCTGGCTGTACAGTGGTCTTCATTGATCACACGCAAACTACCAAATCCCATCCAGGCAGGATCGTAGTAATGTCCAAAAGAAAAAGTATGTAGGCTATGCAGCCAATTTGTTTGGCTGAGTCCTCGGTCTTTGTTTTTGCGGATGTATATCATATAAGGGTATTTTTGTGGTATCATTGCCACTTTCTAATACTACTTAGTTAACCCTTAACAACTCAGATGAAGCAAGTGAGATAAAATAATTGGGCGATTTTAACCAGCTTTTCCCTTCTGGTAGCTACTTTTTGCCAACCATGCAAAAAGTAACCAAAAAATCTCCGCTGTTGAAAAATGGCTGAAATTATCTCCCTATGCTTAAAATGGAGAGTGTTGATACATAGATAGACACTCAATAAATATAGCGAAGTAGTGGATTGCCACGCCCCTTTGGGGCTCGCAATGACGGTATGGCGTGTGTATCCTTTATCATTTAACCATCAATCTATCTTTAGGTAACCACTCTCTTAAAATGAAGTGTCCCAGGTCAAACTAAAGCTCAAAGACCGAACACTGCCCTGGTACACTTCGCCCTAGACGCTGCTCGTGGTGCAAGGAGCTACTCCTGGCACTAGGCGTGTGGCAAGTAGCTTCCCTCACCACTACGAAATTTTCCAAAGGCTTCCTTCCTTCTCCTTTTTGGCAAACTTTTTGGCAAAACCGCAATTCCCTTGCAATTATTTGGTCCCTCTTTGCTGTAAAACCTGCTTTCTTAACTCTCCCTTAAGTGATTTTAGAGTCCTTAAGGGTTAACTACTTATCTGGATATAACAAATATTTCTTCCGAATGGTCTTATACTTTTTTAATGCTGGTTGCCAGCTAGCACGTATGGCATCTTCCGTTAAACCTGCCTGTATTTGCTGTCGCAGTAGCTTGTTACCTGCGTGAATATCAAAACCCTTCTCAAAAAAGGAAATACCCTGCTCCTTAGCTAGTTTATAAAAATGTAATAAATAGCTTAAATCAATTCGGGAAGCTGGCACAACTTTTCTTAAATCCAATCCATAACATGTCTGGTCTTTGTACTTGGGAGAAGGGTCCATGCCAGGCAGAGAGGTAGGTATAAAACTAAAAGCACCCCATCGTTGGTTAGGATAGCCAAGCACTTGAAAAGGAAATAAAGTACCTCTTCCAACGCTCATCATCGTACCTTCAAAAAGTTCTAAAGAAGGATATAATAAGATGGCTTGCTCGGTATTTAGGTTAGGAGAAGGCTTGATAGGTAATATATAAGGCGTACGATGGGTGTAATCCTTGAGCCGTATAACGGTTAAATGGCAGCGTATTCCACGTTCTAGCCACCCTTCACCATTGATCATGCCTGCCAACTCACCAATAGTAAGCCCATAAACAACAGGTATAGGATGTATACCGATAAAAGACTGGCACTCTTTCTCCAGTACAGGGCCATCTATATAATGGGCATTAGGATTAGGTCGATCTAATAGTAGCAAGGGCTTGGAGTTAGCAGCACAAGCTTCCATCACATAATGTAAACTACTGACATAAGTATAACACCGAACTCCTACATCCTGTAAGTCAAAAACAACGATATCGATTCCTTCTAGCATGCCAGGAGTCATCTTTTTTGATACCTTATATAAAGAAACAACCTCGATGTTATGCTCTATATGGGTTTCATCGGTTATCAGCTCACCGGCCTCTACTTGCCCACGGAACCCATGTTCAGGCGCAAAGATTCTTTTGATAACAACGTCCCGTGCTAGAAGTAGGTCTACCAGATGTACTTGATCAACCTGGGAAGTCTGGTTAACTACAAGTGCCACATTTTTACCTTGCAGCATAGGTAGATAAGCGTCCAGTTGTTCCGCACCTGTAGTCACTTGGCCATGCGTAGCCCATGTTATAATGGGCATCCAACTACATAAAATGAGTAATACCTTGCGCATGCTTATATGGAGCATAGGAATCACAGTTTGTAATTAAATGTAGCTTATTGGAAGCGTTTATTTACCTCTTCCCAATTCACAATATTCCAGAAAGCTTCTATATATTCTGCTCTTTTATTTTGGTATTTTAAGTAATAAGCATGCTCCCATAAGTCCAAGCCTAAAACAGGAATTCCCTTACTTTTCTCATCTACTACGTCCATCAGCGGATTATCTTGATTAGGCGTGGAGCATATAAATAACTCGTTTGCACTATTTTTGCAAAGCCAAACCCAGCCAGAACCAAAGCGATTCAAAGCCGCCTGTGTGAACTCACTTTTAAAGGTAGAAAAATCCCCATATTGCTTTTTGATAGCCTCTGCTACAGGCCCTGTAGGTTCACCACCTCCCTTGGGAGACAATATCAGCCAGAACAAGTTGTGGTTATAGTAGCCACCCCCATTATTCCTGACAGTATCATTGGTTTTACTGATATTTCGAATGATATATTCTAGCGGCTTTGTTGCCATATCCGTTCCTTCTATAGCTTTGTTGAGCTTATCTAAATAAGCTTGGTGATGCTTGGTATAATGCACCTCCATGGTTTTGGCATCTATATAAGGTTCTAAAGCATCAAAGCTGTAAGGTAGTTCTGGTAAAGAGAAAGCCATAATCAAAGAAAAGACCATAATGTTCGTTTTTTATTATAAATAGAAATAGCTGTCAGACTAAATGTACCATTACTTTCTTAACTCCACAAAGAAAGATTGTAAAATCTGTTGACTTTCCAGCTGTAATACGCCAGCACGCACCTTGGTTTGCCGATGTAGGGGATTATGTGAACAGGTCCTGTAACCTAGTTTGGTATCGTTAGCTGCAAAAACCAGGTGAGATAGCTTGGACCAGAAAGTAGCACTGGCACACATGAGACAAGGCTCTAAGGTTACGTATAGGGTACAGTCTTGTAAATATTTACCGCCTAGGTAATTAAACGCTGCAGAGAGAGCTAGCATCTCTGCATGGGCTGTTGCGTCTTTTAGTCTTTCTACTTGATTATGTGCCTTGGCAATGACACGATTATTGCTTACCACGATGGCGCCTACAGGTACTTCCTTGGCCTCATAAGCTTTCTGAGCTTCTTGCAAGGCGATGCGCATGAAGTAGGTATCGTCAAATATGATGGCTGGTTGGTGCATAACCTACAAATGTAACTTGCTGAGAGCTGCTGATATAAGTACACGCTACCTCCTACCTCGATATTCACTGTGGTGTCAGGAGCTCACTCCTGACACTCCTTAGCTCTCAGGATTCTCTCCCTGCTGCTGTTTAGTTTTAGGAGAAGATGTTGTTCTCCTACCACCGTGGTGTCAGGAGCTCACTCCTGACACTCCTTAGCTC
>CAZZEE010000059.1:0-7674 GCA_964652695.1 uncultured Cytophagales bacterium | reverse complement strand
GTGGTTTTTGCCAATATATTATATATAATCACCTAATACAAGGTTGTTTAGTATAACTAGGACAGCCCCTAAACAAGTATAGCATTTCTTAAGCATAGCCCAAGAAATAAGTTTGTGTGTTTGGGATTGATAATTTTAAAGTATTCCCAGTTCTTGTTCTTTTCTTTTGGCTTCAATTTTAGAATAAACTATCTTTTCTAGCTTAAGCAATATTTTTGCTTCCCAAAGCGTCATATCATGATCTGTTGTTAATAAGATAGCTTGTGGAGGTTTATGAGCTGCCATAGCTTCTTCTACTTTTGCTGCTAAAATCAAATTAACATTTTTTATTTGCGCATATCTTTCTTCTAATTCTGATAAACTAGCGCTTGATAAGGGTTTAATTATATCTTCTTCCATATTAATACTTCCACAACCATCATGGTTACCTATAACCTCAGGGTCATTCGCCAGCGCTTGAATAGCTTCCTTTACAGACTCATTTAATGCGAAGATCTCTGCTTTTAATTTGCTTATAGGGCCTTCATCTTTTTGTTGGGAAGCTACATCTGTAGCGGGTGTTGGTTGCTCACGGACAATGGGGCCAATCTCTTGTTTGTTTGGCAATGCTTCTGTGGAATCTGCTGGGGGTGTAGGCAAGGTATCTGGTAGCTTTTCAGCTTTACTTGCTTCTTGTAGCTTGTTTTTTACTTCTAATTCCTGGTGCTGGGAAGTAGAAGGTAGCTGAGATTCTCCTGGATGATGACTCGAAGATGACTCGGTTTGATTACAAGCTAGTAGCCCTAAGTTAATCAGCATTAACATCCCTAACGTATTGAGTAAACTATACATATACATTTGAAGTTACTTGCTCATTATAATTTAAGAAACTTATGCTACTTAGTCAACATAAGTAGGGAATAGTTCATCGTATAAAAGCTTATAGAAAATAGGAGTGGTCTCTTAAAACGAACAGATTAGCTATATCAACCTTTAGCAAGTTTAAGCCAAGCGTTGGAACTATCTATACTATAAGCTATTAACAGACTATCGGCTTAGACGCTAGTTTATAATCTAGTCAGCGCGTATATCATTTCCAACACCCACTGACCAAGTAATTTCTATAGTGACTTCCCCTGTTATAAAATTTTTCTAGTACTAATAATAAGATAAGCCTCTAATTGTTCCAAAGCTTCTTCCACGCTATCTACAGGTGCTTGGCAAGTTTTCCCATAACATATATAAATAGTAGACTGTTTACTAGACATCTTTTTATCTACTAATAAGGGCAGTTTACTCGCTTTATCAGTAGCTAATACTAACACCTGAGGATACTTTTGCTTGATTGCCTTTGCCCAAGTTATATAGGAGGGCCCTACAATAGCTACAGTTATTAACTGCTGTACTTGTAGTGCATACAAGCTAGCCCAATGGGTGAGGTATAAAGGAGTTTCCTGTAATAAGGGCATTATACTATTGATCATCTGCTGTGCTCGGGTCGCATAGTCTTCGCGGCCTAACAAGATACTTAGATAAAAAAGATTATGTGCCATCACAGCATTGGAGCTAGGTATGGCTTGGTCAAATATTTCCCTAGGAGAGACAATCAGCTTATTTCCACCTTCTTCCGTCATATAGAATAGGTGAGTCTGCTCATCCCAAAAGTGTTGAATAGCATGATCCACTAAAGACGCTGCCTGGACTAGCCAAGTTTCTTCAAAAGTGGCTTGGTATAAGCTGATCAATGCCCTAGCTACCCAAGCATAATCTTCTAAATAGCTGTTATTCCCTAACTTACCTTGGTAGTAACTATGGCTAAGCTGATTACCCTTCATCAAATACTGTTGCATAAAAGCAGCATTCTTAGAAGCTAGCTCTAAAAAATGCGATGTGCCTAAGGCATAATAAGCATCTACCAAAGCTTGCAGCATCATGCCGTTCCAAGAGGTCAATATCTTATCATCTATAGGAGGTTTTGCACGCTTCAAACGAGCATCGAACAAAGCTTGCTTGGCTGCCTGCAACTCAGCTGTTTGGGCTTCTGTAGGCAATAGATGAGGGTTTTGAGTTAAAATATAGGCTTCCTGCTCTCCATGGACCCAAGAAACCATAGGGAAATACTCCGCAAACCAAGAGGTATCTTCTTTTAAAACATGCGCTACCTCCTGGGGAGCCCATGTATAGAATTTACCTTCTATTCCTTCACTATCTGCATCCATAGAACTATAAAATCCTCCTTGTAGATCCATCATCTCCCTTTCCATGCAAGCAATGGTTTGCTCTATCGCTTCCTTATACAGTTTATCTGGAGTGATCAGATAAGCTTGTGCATATAGGCTAATTAGCTGGGCATTGTCATAGAGCATCTTTTCAAAATGGGGTAGCATCCAAGCTGCATCTGTGGCATACCGTGCAAAGCCACCTCCCAGCTGGTCGTAAATGCCTCCACAGGCCATTTGGGTTAACGTAAGGGTTAGTTGGTCCAAGGCACGTTGATCATAGGTCAATCGATAATAGTTTAACAAAAATGCGCCTATGCTGGGCATAGGAAACTTAGGTGCTCCCTGAATCCCTCCTCGGACAGGGTCTAAGTCTTGATAAATCGTTTGAAAAATATGTTGGAGTGTTGCTAAACTAGCGCTTGGATGGACTTTACCTTGCTCAACTACCCCCACAGAACGACTATACAAAGTTTGAGTAAACTGAGTAGCCGACGCTTCCAGCTGTTGTCTATGATTCTCAAAGGCTATGGCTATCTGGAAGAGAAGTCCTTTCCAAGCAGGATTAGAAAAATAAGTCCCTCCATAAAAGGGTTGTTGATTGGGTAGTAGAAATACGTGCAAGGGCCATCCTGCTTGCAAACCCATAGCCTGCACAGCTTCTACATACACCTGATCGACATCAGGACGCTCTTCCCGATCTACCTTGATACAAACAAAGTGCTGATTCATGATAGCAGCCACCTCAGGATCTTCAAAGGTCTCTTGGGCCATAACATGGCACCAATGGCAAGCCGCGTAGCCAATGCTCAGTAGAATAGGCTTATCTTCTTGTTGAGCTTTTCTTAAAGCTTCTTCTCCCCAAGGATACCAGTAAATAGGATTATAAGCATGCTGTAGGAGATAAGGGCTGTTGGTAAGGATGAGGGCATTAGGCTGAGGCATAAATAAAAGATAGTTGAGCAATAAGATAGTGTAAGGGATGTGTATAAACCTATAAAACCTAACTTATCCTTTTAGCTTACTTACTTATTTCCCATAATGTCCTTTCCAAGAAAGAATAAGAATCTTTCCTTTCCCAGATGCTTTATAAACTAGTCTGGATTCCTGATCAATTCTACGTGACAAACATCCTTTATATCCCTGATATACATATTTTAAGATTTCTGGTTTTCCTACCCCATTGGCATTCCAGGGATTGGATTGAATATCCACCAAAAGCTCATGAATTTTTTTATTTTCCTTTTTAAATGTCTCAAATGCTTCTTGTTGGTTTTCATCTAAAAATATAAATTCAATAGTAGGTAAGCTAGGAATTGGGGCAGCTTTTAAGTGGTGCCGGGTTAAACTACTACTTTTTTGCTGTTTGATTAATTGTACTTGGGGCTCTGTCAATACTGCTACTGAAACAACTGGTTGTAGACTCAACTGTTGATCTTCTTCTAACCCATGAATGGTACTTGTTTCTTCCTGTAAGGAGGTCTTCTCACAAATAACCTCTTGTTTGATCAATGGAGCCCCATCTTTGACTTCTTCTTTTTCTTTTAACTGTTCCTCGGCTGGTTTAGTTAATGCATCCTGCCAAGGTTGCTCTTCTGCTTGATTAGCTTCTTGTTGCTTTCCAGTATCCTTTGGGGAATTAGGTCTATTAATATTAAGAAGGTTTATAACTAACTCTCCATTTTGGATGATTAAGTCGGCATCAGCTATGATGCTTCCTATCTTTTCTTGTTGATATTTAACCTGCTGACCTGCTAATCCTTGCATACATTCCATTGCTCGTTTCCCTAACTCAATGGCTTGGTTTTCAAAACTAACTACTAGTAAACTCAATAAGTAACTACTAAGGCTTTCTATAACCTTTTTAATCTCTTTTTCTGTAAAGAAGGCATCTTGACCCAGAAAAACTAAGGCCTGCTGTAAATTTATCAAAGCATCTTCCCAAGCTCCTGTATAGTATGCTACCATCCCTCTGGTGTAATAGTAATTATCAAGAGTAAGCTGTGGCAATACATCCTTAATTTCATGGATAGTCCTCTTAACAATCTGTTGTTGCTCTTCAGGATCAGGAGGCTTCATACATCCTAGTTGATATAAGCGTAGAATAGCTAATTTTGCTTCAGGAGTTCCTGATTTTACATAATAATTAAGAGCCTGTTGATAATTGCTTACTTGTTTTTTATCTTTTTGAGAGTAGGTAGATCCTATATGCCCCTCTTCGTACAAACTTCCCAGAAGATAAAAAGAAGGGGAAATATTAGCTTGCTCGAAATAGCGTTGAGCTTTTTGATAATCTGGTTTATCCTTTTTAAGCCCCACATGTCCTTCTAGGTAAATTAATCCAAGATTATGTAAAGATTCAGAACGAAGTGCTTGATCTTTTTTCCTCAAGGGTTGTGCTTTACTAGTAAATTTTTGAAGGTATATGATAGCCAATTCATAATTAGGCTGATTATTTAATTGATCTGTATGCTCCTCTAAACAAAGATAAGCTAATGAAGTCCAAGCTAGCATGCAGCCTTTTTTAGTAGACTGCTCAAAATGTTCTTTTGCTTTCTCATCATTAACCTGGGTATCCTCTAATTGAATATGTTTTTTTAAATAAAGGTCTCCCAAATGGAAATGGGCCTTACCAGTACCTGCTAATACTAAATACGCTTTTGCTTTTTTATAATTTATTTTTTCATCTGTCTTACCTATTCTTCCCTTTTTATATAGCTTACCAAGCTTGTAAAAAGCGAGGGGTGTGTTAGCCTTTGCCCATAAATCAGCTGCTTGTCGATAATCAGGCAACCCACTTCCGATATATCCTTTCTTATATAAATTCCCAAGTTCATAGCAGGCATCAGGTAAAAATGTGATTTGTAAAAGTAATTTTTTAGCCTCTTCATACTTAGATTCTCCTAAAAGCTCCAGTGCGTTCACATAATTTTCCTTTCCTTTTTTCCAAAGACCAAAAGCATCCGGATTATTAAACAGATATCCATCTAATGACTCTTTTAGCCTAGCAATTTTTGCTTTTCTTTCCTCCTCATTTAAATACGGTTCAGCTGTTTGATTTTGATACAACTCTATTAGATTACGAACGCGTTCATATTGTCCGATGGGATTATTAACGGCAGGGTGAATAAGTAGTACTCTCTGGGCAATTTCATTGCCTTGCTCAGCTAGTTGGTTTAACCTCAGGTAAGCATTGGATTGATAGGCTTCTTTTGGATCTTGAAGCCAGTTATGCTGGAAAGATATAATATACCACCTTATGGCTGATTCCGTGTCGTTAAGTCCCTCACCTATTCTTCCTAGTAGATAAGCAGCTTGAATAACTCCATACTCAGATTCGGCAGCTTGTTGTAGTTTAGTAATAGCACCTTGCATATCTTCTGGACTACGTAAAGCGCTTATTTTCAAACCAATACCTTCCTTAATTAAATTCTCAACTTTTTCTTCTGCTAAAGTGCTGCTAAGGGTTAAATGTTTTATTGTTGGAGTAGGGTAAATTGGATGAGTGGGTAATTTCTTAGAACCTAAACTCTTTGCTTTACCCTGGCTCTTTGTTAATGAGGTGGTAGGATTATCAGCATGAGTTTTTGAAGTGCCAGCCCAGTTAGGGCTGTTATTATTATTTGGGTCCTGGGTAGTAATTTTTTCTTCCTGGTAAGTTAAAGAAGGCTGATCTACTACTTGTTGTCTAGTTGCTACTTGTTTTGATTCTTTTTTTTCTTTTTTACCTACTTTTTCTATATGAGCTATATTATTACCAGTAGTTGTATTTCCTGGTTGCAAGATGGGATCAGCACAGCTAATTAAGTACCAGCTTACAAGCCAGATAGCTACTATTAATGAATAAGGGGCTCTAATTCTTTTGTTTTTAAAGGCTTTTTCTAAAGCTGAGATACACATGTATAGTAAGTGAATAAGAAATAAAAAACTATGCAAATGTATGAGTTATATGGATTGTATCCAGCATAGATAAGGGGTTGTGTGATTAACAGGTCGATTAGGTGGTTGAATAGACCCGCTGCGAAAGTAAATATGGCACAGAAAATTGCCTATTATAGCCTCTTATGGCCACTTTTTTCTACCTTAAAATCGTTTCGCAGAAGGTCTAATATATCATCATGTAGATAAGTAGAAAATATTGTTCTTTAAATGTCACCTTACGGCCTACCTTAAATTTCAATAGAGACCTATTCATTGCCCATACTGTGCCAGCTGAGATAGGGGTAGCCATTGTACTTCTTTTTTATACAACCATTTCATCACCTGGGTGATCCCTGGCTTCTCATTACCATTACCATGGACCAAAATAATGCTACCCGGCTGAGGCTCTTCTCCTTTAGCTAGCCACGCATTGGATCCTAAAGGTATTAAGCCTAAGCTACCTAGTCCCTGCAGCAAAGCTTCGTCAGAGACTAGGCCGGGGAATCGAAAGAAAACAGATGGTAGCTGGCCATGCTCCAAGAGGAGCTGTTCAGTTAGTAGCACCTCTTCTTGTAAGCTCGCTTGGATAAACGAACTATATGCTGGTCCCTGCATGTCTATAGGACTAAAGCGCATAAAATTCTTTTCTAAAGGTAAATCCTTATAGTAAAGGTGCCTAAACGTATGGTTAATCCAAGTGATGTGCAAATTACCCTGGTTGTTTTGCGCACATAGCCAAGCAAACTCATCAGGATGCCCTAATATCCAAAGACCACTCATACTGATGCCTACTTCAAAAGGGGCGGAGCCTTTTTTAAGGTTGATTAATGCCTCAAAGAAATTTTTCTCAAGCTCCTTAGAAGAAGGACACATATCTACGGTAAGGAAAAATCCACTAGAAGGCCCTATTGCATGCTTGATACCATCATTTTGAAGTGGATAGGGAGGTGACGCACCATGTTGAATAAGTTGTATATAAGGGGTTTTTTCCAGCTCGTTCCATGTAAAATAACCAGGCGAATTACCAAGCAAAGCTGCTTTCCGTATCTTTAGTGTAGAAAAGTCAGACCGGGAAGTAGCCAAGCTATAAGGATTTACTAACAAGGCACATAGCCGAGCATCTTGATTAAACAAACGGAAAACGATTTGTAACTGTCCTTGTGCATCTTGGACTGGTATAAAAGTAGGCCTATAGTTGGTAATCGCTCCTCTATACGTAGTAGCCTGGATTAAATGCTGGCTACCAATCACAAAGCAACCTACAAGCAGGGATAAAAGGGGTCTTAGGGTCATATCTCTTAAGGGCTATTATGATAAGATACTACTAAATGTATAAACAGTATCTCACTACCTTATTCATAGGTCCATATTTATACAGCCAACAAGTACGCGTATACTTTTCTGTCAAACAAGTATTACGCTAGAAAACATATGCACCCTAAAAGTTTTAAATAAAACCCCCGAGGCTAGCTACCTAGTTGGCCCTTAGCAATTCCTTAGACAGGAACAAATAGGATTGTAGAAACAATTTCACCTTCCGCGGTACATACTTTTT
>CAZZEE010000058.1:6882-7684 GCA_964652695.1 uncultured Cytophagales bacterium | reverse complement strand
GTGCTACCCCTTGGCCTTCCGAATACATATTGCCCAAAGCATTTTGTGCGGAGGAATATCTTTTTTCTGCAGCTGTTTTCATCCACTGAAAAGCTTCTCGAGCATTTTTTTTTACCCCTTCCCCCTGCTGATACATATAGGCCAGGTTATATTGTGCCTGGACACTTCCATGCATAGCAGCTTGGCGAAACCAATAAAAGGCTTGCTCATAATCTTGGTAAATGCCTTCTCCATTGTAATACATGATGCCCAAGTCAGTTTGTGCATTTATATCTCCATATGCTGCCGCTTCTCTTAACTGGCCAAAGCTTGGCTTCTCATAACTATTAGAATATTCGTAATCAGACGCGCGTTGCAAGGTGGATAAACTTGAACTAGCCAGAATAGCATGGTGATGAATCAGGCACATGAGCACAGCCCAGCAAAATATTCGAGGCATGCATGGTCTTTGGGATATTGTGTGTTGCATAAGAAAAATAGGAATGAATAGTAGAAATAATTACAAAAATACAAATAACAGCATGAAACTTCAGGAGCTCACTCCTAGAGTCACATATAGTAGTCTTCATTTGTCATAGCCGAGCGAGTATCAAGGTAAGTGCTTAACTTCGTATCCAACTTCCATCAAAGAATAGATCTCTTTTAAAAGCTAGTATTTTGTTTTCTGGGAAGGAAGAAATTTGTGAGAAACCGGATGTCATTGTCAACGAAGTGAAGCAATCGATCACCAAGAAACCACCGCACCGATTGGGTGTCAGAAGTGAGCTTCTGACCCCACACGCAAATAATTGGGGCAATTGAG
>CAZZEE010000058.1:0-6782 GCA_964652695.1 uncultured Cytophagales bacterium | reverse complement strand
TTTCAGGAGTCGTCACTGCGAGCCAAAGGCGCGGCAGTCCTGAAACCACCTTCAAAGGTGTATAATCGGGGCAATTGAGTTTCAGGAGTCGTCACTGCGAGCCAAAGGCGCGGCAGTCCTGAAACCACCTTCAAGACACAGAAGGTAATAGATTGGGATTGCATTCTATGAATTAAATTAGGTATTGCTTTCCAACCGTTTTGAGAAACCAGAAGAAGTAGGGCCATCCAAATTACCAAGAAACCGCAGAAACAGCCAACTGGCCTCCTTGAGTAATAAACATTTACCCCCAACAGCCGAGTGACTAAAGTAGTGGTAAGATATTTGAATAGCTCAAACTCTAGCTAGCTTCTAAGGAGTTATCTACTCTTATTTATCCTAATTTAGTAATTCTAAAAGCTACCCGCCTATTCAATTGCTGATGTTCAGGGGAATCATTTGGAACCAGGGGCCGAGATTTGCCATAACCTTTATAGGTTAACCTACTAGCTTCTATGCCAGCTTGGATGAGATATTCATAGATCGTTTTGGCTCGCTTGATAGATAGTTGCTCATTATAGGCATCCGAACCCATATGGTCCGTATGACCTTCCAACTCTATGCTCATGAAAGGATTTGCCTGCAAGAAAGCAACCAGCCTATTTAATTCTGTATGAGACTTTTTCATCAGCTGATAGTCATCATAATCAAAGTATATGTTTTCTAAGATTTTGGACTGAGACACTTCAATGGGTCGTAACCATATTTCTCCAGCTGGGTTTACAACCGGCTTGTCTTGGTCTTTAAAGTTGATGTGCTTACTCTCAAAAAGGTGCCCATCTTTGGTGATATATACCAAGTATTCCTTCCCTTCATTGACGACAATGGTAGTCTCTCCATCAGCTGGATCTATCTCTAACTTTTGCTGCAACAGATCATCCATATCATATACCTCTACTCGTGCACCTGTGGCTTGCTTAGTTTGAGCATCTAGCACCTTCAGCCGTACAACACCACTTTTGGGCATAGGTACCAGATTTTCTGGCATATCAAACTCATAGATATAGCTGCTGTGATAGTTGGTGCCTTTTCTTTTTCCATCTGCATAATATCCTTTCTTCCCATCGGCTGTGATGAAGATGGAAACTTGATCTTTGTGGTTGTTGATGGGGTATCCCAGGTTAAGGGGTTCTGTCCACTGCCCGTCGATAAAGTTGGAATAGTAGATATCAAATCCGCCCATGCTCGGGGTTCTATCGGAAGCAAAAAAGAGGGTCTGTCCATTGGGATGTATAAAAGGGGCTACTTCTCGGTCTTTGGTATTGATGATCGGCCCTAAGTTAACTGCCTGCGACCATTGTCCATCATCCTCCAAGGTGCTTCTCCAAATATCATTTTTGCCATAGTTGCCTTTTCTTTCTGAGACAAAGTAGAGGGTCTTGCCATCTGCAGAGAGACTAGGCTGAGACTGCCAGCCTTCCGAGTTGATAGGAGGGCCTAGGTTCTCAGGGATAGACCACTCGCCTCCATGCTTGTAGCTAATATATAAGTCACAGATACCCTGATTTCCTTCTCTGGAACAAGCTGTAAAGACAAGTGTCCTTTTGTCTGCCGAGATGGTACAGGTTCCTTCGTTACTGGTCGGCTCATTGATTTTATCAGAAATAGAAATAGCTTTGGACCAGTTGCCGGACTCGTCTTTTTGACTGCTATAGATATTCTCTTTGTACTTTCCGCCCCCTTGGTCAACAAGGGCAGTAAATAAGATGGTCTGCTGATCAACAGTCACGACTGGGAAATATTGTGATATAAACTGATTGAGCGGAGAAGGCAACCGCCGAGGATTAAATATCCAAGGGCGTTGCAGCATGTATAATGCTAGGTGCAGGTTTTGTTGCAGGGCTTGCACTTTGATCAACAATACGTTGGAGTTAATCTCTCGTAACGGGATCCTATCCACCGCGTCGCTTGCTTTCTTATAAGCCCCCACTCGATAATATAGCTGCGCCAGATCATAGTGCAAATGCGGAGCCTTTGCAATGGGCAAATAAGACTTTCCCTGATCCAAAAACTGTTCTGCAAGCTCAAACTCCTCTAATTCTTTATATATGGTAGCTAGTTGTAGGTAAACTTCTACAAACTTTTTATCCTTCTTGCGAGCTTGCTCTAATAGGCCAGTAGCATCCTCATATCTTTTTTGAAGGTACACCTGCATGGCTTCTTGATAGAGTTGAATAGCCTTGTCATTGGTGCTGGTGTATTTTTTAGTGCTGGTTGTGGGAATGAATGCCAAAAATAGGCAGCCAACAATAGTGATGGGCCAGATGACATGAGTTAGAGGACGTTGGGTAGGTAAACTCATTTGAATAGCGGGTATCTTTAATAGTTATATGGTGCCAGGGATAGCCTTCGCATCACTTGAAATGTTTAACCTTATTCAATTGTTTCTAGAGCACGCTAATGGCCCCATTTCTAAAATAATTCGAGAGTGTTGATACATAGATAGACACTCAATAAATATAGCCAAGTAGTGGATTATCTTCCATACCCTACAGGCCTACACAGCGATGAGCCCTTACGGGGTTGCCACGCCCCTTTGGGGCTCGCAATGACGGTATGGCGTGTGTATCCTTTATCATTTAACCATCAATCTATCTTTAGGTAACCACTCTCAATAATTCAATGATAGGCCTACAACTTATAGGGATCGATGAGTACGAAGTTCAATATATTTTTAAAATCAGCAGTGTTTCGAGTAAGCAAAGTAAGGCCATACACTAAAGCGGTAGCAGCAATAATAGCATCAGGTAGTTTAGTTTTATAATTTTTACGTATATCAATGCTTGTCTCTACAATTTCATCCGACAGGTTTAATACGGTAAATCCTTGCATAAAATTAATGAGCAGCTGGTCATATGGGCAGGTGTCTGAAACCCTAGTAATTCAATCTTTGTAATCACTGAGACAGTAGGTAGAATATTAATAACATGGTTCATAAAAAACATACTACTAGACGGCAACCTTTCCTCTAAATAGTCTATCAGTACATTGTATCTATTAAATACTGCGTTCTTTCCATTGGTTACGACCCTCGGCTATATGTTGCCTCAATCCCTCAGCTATTGCAGACGGAAGTTTGCCAGCGTACCCTTCAGATAATTTTTGTTTCGGCTGCGTGGATTTTGCCAATACCCTAATGAGCTGTAAGTCCTCCAGATGATGTAAAAGGCGTTCGGCTTTGGTATCTAAGATTTGTATGGATATCGTGTTATGCATATTGATGTATTGATGGTTGAAAATATTAGGTAAGGATAATCCAAAATACTAATTTATCTACAGAAAAACCATATCAACCGTCAATGAAATGGTAGTATTATCTAACCTCGAACTTTCTTTCGAGAGTGTTGATATATAGATAGACATTCAGTCAATATAGCGAAATAGTGGATTATCTTCCATACCCTACAGGCCTACACAGCGATGAGCCCTTACGGGGTTGCCACGCCCCTTTTGGGGCTCGCAATGACGGCATGACATGTCTATCCTTCATTATTTAACCATCAATCTATCTTTAGGTGACCACTCTCTTTCTTCCTACTAGATAAAAACTCGGCAATAGCCAAGTGATGGAAATACATTGCTAATCTAAGGTCTCTTCCTTCTCTGTTGTATGCACTGTTCGCTCTACCACCGAGCCATCTTGGATTTTTTCTCTAATCTGACGACTTAGCCGCTCTGTCAATTCTGGATTATCTTTCAACAATGCTTTTACCCCCTCCCTACCTTGAGCAAGCTTGTTGCCTTCATAAGAGAACCAAGAGCCTGACTTTTGTATAATTCCAAGTTCTACGCCCAGATCCACTATCTCCCCTACTTTAGAAATACCCTCGCCATAGATGATATCAAATTCTACCACCCTAAATGGAGGTGCTACTTTGTTCTTTACGACCTTGACACGGGTCCTGTTACCCATCATATTACCATCCGCATCTTTGATAGCCGTAACCTTGCGTATGTCTAACCTTACTGAAGCATAAAACTTCAGCGCATTACTCCCAGTTGTTGTCTCTGGGTTACCAAACATAACGCCTATCTTCTCACGCAGCTGGTTGATGAAGATGCAAACACATCCTGTTTTGCTAATAGCGCCTGTCAACTTTCTAAGGGCTTGTGACATGAGCCGGGCCTGTAAACCCATCTTGCTATCCCCCATCTCTCCTTCTAATTCCGCTTTAGGAACCAGAGCGGCCACAGAATCGATGACGATGATGTCAATGGCGCCAGATCGTATCAGGTGCTCTGTTATTTCTAGCGCCTGCTCGCCGTTATCGGGCTGGGCGATGTATAAATTTTCTGTATCTATGCCTAATTTTTCGGCATAGCTTTTATCAAAGGCATGTTCTGCATCAATAAATGCTGCCATGCCGCCTTGTTTTTGGGCTTCAGCAATGCATTGTAAGCTTAAAGTAGTTTTACCCGATGATTCAGGTCCATAGACTTCAATGACCCTACCTCTAGGTATTCCACCAACTCCCAAAGCAATATCCAAGCTAAGGGATCCGGTAGATATAGCCGGTACGTCTGCGACCTTTTCGTCGCTGAGTTTCATGACAGTACCCTTACCATAGGACTTTTCTAATTTGTCGATGGTTGATTTAAGGGCTTGGAGTTTTTCTTGGTTATTAGCCATGGTTGGATGATTAGCCATAATGTTGGTTGCTAAAGAATATAAATAATTAAGCCATTTGCGGGGCTGCTGGCAATAGACAGCAAGTTAAGTAAAGTTCGTAAGTTAATCAAACCTTACTAGACCTATTCTAAAACCGTCGTCTTCTACTCCCTGAGACGTCAGTAATTGGCCCATCATCGTTGTATCAGGACTGCAAAGGCGACCTTTTTCACTGCGATTGCCACGCCCCTGCGGGGCTCGCAATGACGGCGCAGCAAATGTGGCAGTCCTTCCCAATAACGTAGTCTTACCACTCCATCAACGCTCTTTCTCTTGTTGCTGTTGTATCTGTTTGAGCAGCTTGCGGATGGTCCCGTAGACACAAAGCACCGTAGAACCTACGGAGAACAAGCTCAAGAAAACAGGAAAGCGCAGCTCCAGTCGACGGTCTAGCTGGAGTCCCACCCACGTACAGATACCCATCACTACCACCATTTGGATACCCATCCCTGCATATTGCAAGTAAGCACGCATGGGATTATTACTGTGCTTTGGCATCTTGTAAAACAGGCATTGTAGCCGTTTCCTTCTTAGGGAGAGAACCTCCATTTTGCTTCCAGTTCTCTGCTACCTCGTTGGCACGAGTCAATGGATTGGAGTCACCCATCTTACATTTACCATTAAACTTAGCGCCTTCTTCAAACACCAATTTACTGGTAATAATATCTCCCTGTACAATGGCCGTATGCTTTAATATGAGTAAACCACTCACTTCAATAATACCTTGCACCTCTCCTGCTATTTCTGCATTTTGGGCGATGATATTCCCTTTGACCCATGCGGTATTCCCCAAAACTAGCTTGGCTTTGCTAGTAATGGCTCCTATGAGCTTGCCTTCTATTCGAATATTGCCTGAGGTAGTTACGTTACCTTCTAAAGTAGTTCCTTTCCCAATGATATTATTGGAATTATTAACTTCCGTTTCTTGAGTTTCTTTACTATTATTCTTGCTAAACATGTTTGTAATCAGTTAAGTTTCTTATATATTATATTGTTCACTAAAACGAGATGATTTCTTCAGGGTTAACAGCATTTCCATCATACCATACTTCAAAGTGTAAATGAGGCCCTGTAGTAAACTCCCCAGAGTTGCCCATAATGGCTATTACCTCCCCTCCTTCCACCAGATCGCTTGCCTTCTTAAATAAAGTAGCATTATGCTTATATACAGAAAGTAAGTTCTTACTATGCTGTACGATAATAACCCACCCTGTCTCTACGGTCCAAGTAGAGAGGACTACCCGACCATCCGCTATACATTTGATAGGCGCATGCTCTTTCCCTACAATATCTAACCCATAATGCTCAATCTGTGGATTGAAGGGAGTAGTAATAATACCCTCCAGCGGTGCAAAAAGAAAAAGGTCGAACAAAGAGTTGGATACTGTATAAGAGGTTTCTGCTACATGTGCATGGGCTACCCCTAGCCCTTTATTCATTGTTTGAACCTCTATAGGAGGGTCTCCTTCTGCTAGCAACTCATGCTCTTCTATGGAGGGTACTGTATCTTTCAAGGGCTCAATAGGCATATCTTCCAAGGCATAAGTTGGGTCTCCCTTCTCTTCTAATGTGCTCTGAAACAGCTTAATGAACTTATCTTGTTGGGCATTTTTCTTTTCTAGGCTCTCCAACGACATATACAGGTGCATGAGCTTATTACGATTCTCCTGCTCGATATAAGCTGGATTCAGCCATTTGCGTAAAATGGTATGGGATAGCAACAACCCAAAGGAAATAAAAAAAACCAACGCAAAAAAGCTGACTACCATCAGCTTCGCATAACTAAAGCTCAAGGTAGTTTTTTCCGCCAAGTTATCTTCATTTCGAATAACAACTTGGTAGCGTGTGACCAGCCAATTGGTAAATGTTTTTTTCAAGTCTATAATCTCTAAATGGGTTACACGCTTGCAAAGTTAATCATTTTTATAAAGGTCACTAGCAAAAAGAAGTGGTTAAGCATGCGTAACCTACTGCGGTAGCTCTTCTTTTGTCTTTGCAGGAATATTGAAAAATACTCAACACTCGCTCGGCTATCGCCGAGTGAGGATTATTACAAAGTGGTTGCAGGGGCTAG
>CAZZEE010000057.1:0-7735 GCA_964652695.1 uncultured Cytophagales bacterium | reverse complement strand
CCCTGTCACTCCAAAACGTCATTGCGAACCCCCATAAGGGGTGTGGCAACCTTTTCCAGCAGCGGCGATTTTTTTGCCTACTTTTTGCATGGTCGGCAAAAAGTAGGTCGCCCAAGGCAAAACTATCTTAATTGGGATTACTTGATGTAATCCATTAAAGTATCTACTACCTAAAATGAGCTTACTAGACAGTCTCTAAGATTAAATTGCCAGCATAATATTCAAAAAAAGCACGTGGATCCGTAGTGGCTAGTTCCCTGTCTGCTGGTAACTCTAGGTTAATGTACGTATGATGTGGAAATAGGTGCTTGGCCAAAGTTGTTTTGCCTGACTGCCTAGGCCCATTAATAGTAATCACAGGCATCTTTTTAGCAATATGCGCTAATTTATCCTGTATAGTGCGTTGAATCATAGCGCGTTATCAATGTGTTATGCGAATCTAGGATTTTATTTATGTAAATCTAGGTCCAGGTTCAATATTTGCATAGACTTTCTATGATAAGTACAATTAAATGAAAGTCAGCACAACTCCTCAAATCCACTGACTAGCCTTACCTAGCATAGCTTAAGCTCTTGTTATGGATCACTCGGTAATAAAGACCAAAGTCTTCTTTTCTAGTAGGGAGTATGGATCTCCACGGCCACTACGTGGCCTCGCGATGACGCCCGAAATTGTCACTGAGAGAGAGATTGGCGCAGCCTCCGGCCTCGCAGTAACAGAAGTGACTGCGGGTAGTCGAGTAGTACAAATTGCAAGTCTAAAAGTTGCCTGCAACCATAGGGCTACGAACGACAATTAAATCAGTGCAGGCTACTCCTGCAACTTATCTACTTGGCCAACCAAGATTGCTGTATAGGTATCAGCCACCTGGTTTCTAGGTCTTTCTTATGCGTAATCGAGTTATTAAAAATATAGGTAGTCTGGGAGAGTAATCCTGAGTTTAACCTTTCTTTCACTTCTCGCACGGATGCGCTGATATATTGATTGTCTGATTGTAATAATACCTTTTGTCGATCTAAGAAATTGATTCCCATCAAAGCTTGAATGCTGTGCAGAAATTGAATAGCACTATCTGTTGTGCAACAGGACAGTTCAAAATCAGCTTTCTCAATACCCAATAGTAGGAAATAATGATGTCTTATTTCAGCGCTTGCTACTAAAGGCCTGCCATGGGAGGACCATGTTTCTAAGAACGTCCTAGCTTGCTTGATGACAGCCTCTATTTCAGCAGCAGTAAGCTGTCGCTCAGCTTGATAAATCCAGATCTGTGCTTCATCTGATAGGTTGTGAAAGGGAATATACATAGGTATTTTTTATGTTTTGAGTACTTGCCAAGTTAGTACGGATTAGCTATCCAATCACAAAAAAAATTACATAAAGATTTTCTGATTATTTGCAGTACACCTTCTAATTATATAGATTTGTCATCCATTAAGGCGGTGATGTAGCTCAGTCGGTAGAGCATCGGACTGAAAATCCGTGTGTCGGTGGTTCGAGTCCACTCATCACCACGATTTCTCCCTCCATCTGACCTGTCTACAAAGAATTACAATTCTATAAGGTCAGTAGCGTATATTTTTATTTCCTTCAATGAGCAATCAAATTATAAATTTTACCCCATCAATGTATGTAAAAAGATTAAAGCTATTCTCATGAATTTTACAGTAGAAGGTATCTTGATTGTGGGATCATTCCTACTCTTCATTAGCATATTAGCCAGTAAGCTTTCTAGTAGTCTAGGCATTCCTACGCTATTAATTTTTTTAGTTATTGGTATGTTGGCTGGATCAGATGGATTAGGAGGCATTCAGTTTGATAGCCCCTATGTTGCTAAGGTATTAGGGACCATAACCCTCACGCTTATTTTATTTGCAGGTGGTTTAGATACTAACTTCGAACATATCCGACCTATCTTATGGAATGGCATTTCTTTATCTACGATAGGCGTACTCATTACATCATTGGGACTTGGCTATTTCATTCATTGGGTGGCTGATTTTAGTTTAATAGAAAGCATGCTGATGGGGGCTATTGTATCTTCTACAGATGCCGCAGCTGTATTTTCTATTTTACGTTCCAAGAATTTGCAACTCAAAAACAATTTAGCTCCTACACTAGAGCTAGAGTCAGGGAGTAATGATGCCATGGCGTATTTCCTGATGATATTTTTTACCAACATGCTTACAAGCAGCCATGAAGTTAGTGTCTGGGCTGCTATACCCATGTTTTTTGAGGAGATGTTTTTAGGAGCGTTAGTAGGTATTATTGTAGGTAAAGGAATGGTGTTTATAGTCAACAGAATTCAACTAGCCTATGAAGCATTATATCCAGGTATCACCTTGGCCATGACTTTGTTTACTTATTCGGCCACGAACTTTATGCATGGTAATGGTTTCTTAGCAGTATATATAGCAGGTATCATGTTAGGTAGCCAAAACTTCATCCACAAAAATAGCCTCATACGATTTTATGATGGTATATCTTGGCTTATGCAGGTAGTCATGTTTATTAGTCTGGGGCTTTTAGTTTCCCCACACAAGCTGATACCTATTGCAGGTATTGGATTGCTGATCTCTGCTGCTTTGATATTTTTGGTACGTCCCATAAGTGTATTCGTTGCCTTGGCTTTCTCTAAGATTGGATTCAATCAAAAATTGTTTATCTCTTGGGTGGGTTTGCGGGGGGCTGTTCCTATCGTATTTGCCACCCATCCGTTATTAGTCAATATTGATAAAGCCGATAAGATGTTCCACATTGTATTTTTCATTGTGCTTACCTCTGTCATGCTACAAGGAACCACCTTATACCCCTTAGCAAAATGGCTAAGGCTTGAGGAAGATACAACTAATCCGCAGGAGGATATGCTTGATCTGCCTGAAAATATTAAAACTGAGTTAGTGGAGTTGATAGTACCCGTTCATTCACAGGTAGATGGCAAGAAAATCGTAGAGATCAACTTTCCAAAAAGCGCCCTGATAGCACTGATTAGTAGGAATAAACGTTATTTAGTACCACGTGGTGATACAGAGCTGCAGGCAGGTGATAAGCTCATGATCATGGCCGAAAACAAAGAGGAAATTCAAGAAGTAAAGGATTGTTTGGGTATAGTTGCCTGACCTACTTAAATTTCCTGTCTATTTCCATCATCATTACTGATCAGTAATTACCAAGCCCCAAAAAGTAGCGTTGTTGCAATAACCTATAAAAGCCTAGCATTTAAGAGGCGTAATACATGGTATAAGCTGTCGCCCCCAATGATGAGGTAGGCCTCTATGAGCCCGCAGTAACGGGTGGGACAATTATCTGGTTCAAGGTTGCAAGCAGATAGCTGGTCGAAAAGTAGGATGGACTATTGTTTCTTTTTTGTATGATTTAAACACTGATGCGATTATAGAATCCGCCCGATATGCCTATAAATTCATACAAGAATAGCGCTCTTATGTGCTAATCTTTTCGTAAGTTAATAATGAAAGTATGCTATTCAGCTGCTTTGTTATAAACCTATAAACTACAATCACCATATGTTAGAACCGAACATTCAGCTAGGAAATAAACCTCCTATTTTTAAAAAATATTTTAAAATAGGATCCTTATTCATTTTTATATTCATACAAAGCTGTGGTGGAAATTCTACCCCTACAGGTATTGTACCTATTACTAATTTTGATTTAACCCGCTATTTAGGTACCTGGTATGAAATAGCCCGGTTTGATCATAGCTTTGAAAGGGGCTTGGGAGAGGTAACTGCTACTTATACAACCAATAAAGATGGTTCTGTTAAGGTAGAGAATAGCGGTACTAATGAGGAAGGAAAAAGAGAAACCAAGATAGGCAAAGCCAAGTTTGTAGGAGATCCAAAAACTGGGCACTTGAAGGTTAGTTTTTTTAGACCTTTTTATGGTAGCTATGTGATCTTTTATCTAGAAGATAATTATCAAATGGTTTTAGTAACAGGTGATACTAGAAAATATTGCTGGATTTTATCTAGGACACCCAATATAAGTGAAGAAGACAAAAAGAAATACATTGAAATCCTGAAGGAAAAAGGATTTGACACTGACAATCTTATATTTCCCAAACCTTATCAAGGTAGTAAGAAAGCTGAATAAAGCCTCAAATAGGGAAAAAATATGTACACGTTCACGTCTATTTAGTTGACCCTTAACAACTCTAAAAACCCTTTTAAAAAGCAATAAAAAGCAGATTTTAAGGCAAAAACATCGTAAAAAGCAGCACAGAAATTGCAAGGAAAATTAGATTTTCTAAGAAACCCTTGCAAAAAAAGTATTAATTTTAAAAAAATCGCCTTTGGAAAATGGGGTTAAAAAATTAGCAGTGTCCAAGGCGAAGTGAATCATGAGGGTGTGAGGGCTTTGATTTTTAGTTTGTTATGATTCACTTCAATTGAAGAAGGCGGAGATAATTTTAGCCATTTTTCAACAAAAGAGTCTTTTTGGTTAACTTTTTGCATGGCTGGCACACAGTAAGTCGTGCTGAAAGCAAAACCATGTTGGTAATAAGTGATACACATTTTTGTATAGAAAGCTATTGTTAAGGGTCAACTAATTATTACTAACCTACACTCCCTTCTAGGGTCAACTCCAGTAACTTCTGCGCCTCTACGGCAAACTCCATCGGTAGCTTATTAAGCACTTCCTTACAATAACCATTGACAATGAGGGCAGTAGCTTGCTCATTGTTTATGCCTCTTTGGTTGCAATAGAAGAGTTGCTCTTCGCCTATCTTGGACGTGGTAGCCTCGTGCTCGATGTGGGCTGTGCTGTTTTTAACATCAATATAAGGGAAAGTATGGGCGCCACATTGGTTACCTATCAGCAAGGAATCACACTGAGAAAAGTTACGAGCATGAGTGGCATTCTTGGTTATCTTCACTTGACCCCTGTAGCTATTTTGCCCTTGTCCAGCAGCAATCCCTTTAGAAACAATCCTGCTCGTAGTATTTTTTCCTATATGGATCATCTTGGTGCCCGTATCGGCTTGTTGCTTGTTTTTGGTGACGGCTACCGAGTAAAACTCGCCTATCGAATGATCGCCCAGGAGGATACAGCTAGGATACTTCCAAGTGATGGCAGCCCCTGTTTCTACTTGCGTCCAAGCTATCTTGGAGTATGCTCCAGCACAGATACCTCGTTTGGTTACAAAATTGTAAATACCGCCTTTTCCTTCCTTATCACCTGGGTACCAGTTTTGAACAGTAGCGTATTTCACTTCCGCCCGACTGGCTGCATAGATCTCTACCACGGCAGCATGAAGCTGGTTTTCATCCCGCATGGGAGCCGTGCAACCTTCTAGGTAGCTAACATAGCTATCTTCTTCTGCTATAATCAAAGTACGTTCAAACTGACCTGTATTGGTAGCATTGATCCGGAAGTAAGTGGATAATTCCATGGGACAACGGACACCCTTGGGGATGTAGCAAAAGGAACCATCACTAAACACCGCTGCATTAAGCGCAGCAAAGTAGTTGTCTTGCGGAGGGACAACAGTGCCTACATATTTTTGCACCAGTTCAGGGTACTTTTGCACCGCTTCACTAAAAGAGCAGAATACGATGCCCAATTCTTGGAGCTTGGCATGAAAAGTGGTGGTAACCGATACGCTATCAAAGACAATGTCCATGGCCACGCCTGTGAGGTGCTTTTGTTCTTGGAGGGAGATACCTAGCCTCTCCAGCGTTTTTCTAAACGCTGGATCTACTTCATCCAGACTATTGAGCTTTTTAGTGGTCTTGGGAGCTGCATAATAGCTAATATCTTGGTAGTTGATGGGAGGATACTGCACATTCGCCCAATGTGGTTCCTGCATGGTTAGCCAGTGACGATAGGCTTTGAGTCGCCATTGTAGGAGCCAATCAGGTTCGTTCTTCTTGTTGGCTATCAGACGAATAGTGTCTTCGTTGAGCCCTTGAGGAGCTTGGTCGACAGGGATGTGGCTCTCAAACCCATACGGATAGGCAGCGGTGGTGATTTCCTGAAGTATTTGTTGTTGTGTAGGCATAGAGTGTGGGTTATGTTTTAATTCGGTGGTGTCAGGAACTCATTCCTGACACTCCTATTTTTTTCTAAACACCAACTGCACCGGCACCCCTTCTAGGTTAAAATGCTTCCGCAGTTGATTTTCCAAATATCGCTGATAGGCTGGTTGAATGTATTGTGGCAGGTTACAGAAAAAGGCAATAACAGGTGTCAGGGTAGGCAACTTGGTCACATATTTAATCTTGATGTATTTCCCTTTGATAGCTGGTGGCGGATACTTTTCAATAGCTGGTAACATGACTTGGTTAAGGGCAGCTGTACCGATCTTTTGGCTTCTATTGGCATAAACTTCCAATGCCTTTTCGATCGCTTGGTAGATGCGTTGTTTGTTGAGGGCAGATATGAATACGATGGGTATATAGCTTAATAGTCCTAGCTGTTGCTGTAAGTCCTTTGTGTACTGACTAGTAGTATGGTTGTCTTTGGTTATTAAATCCCATTTATTGACCAATAAAACAATCCCCTTTTTATATTTATCTGCTAAGGCAAGGAGGGTGAGATCTTGTCCTTCCAGACCTTGTTCAGCATCAACGAGCACTACGCATACATCCGACTCTTCCAAGGCCTTGAGCGACCGCATGGTTGCATAGAATTCAATGTTCTCTTTGACTTTTGATTTCTTGCGGATACCTGCTGTGTCAGTAAGGATGAAATTTTTTCCATATAGGTTATAGACAGTATTAATAGCATCTCTTGTAGTTCCTGCGATGGGGGTAACAATAGTTCGTTCTTCGCCCAGCAAGGCGTTCAAGAGAGAAGATTTGCCTACGTTGGGTCTCCCGATAATGGCTATCTTGGGGAGTTCATTGGCTTGCTCTGGCTCATCTTGGCAGTAGGTAGTGACTTCATCCATTAAGTCGCCCGTACCAGTTCCACTAGTAGCAGCAATGGGATAGGGGTTACCAAGCCCTAAGGCATGGAATTCATGCGCCATGAAACTCAAGTTGGTATTATCAGCTTTGTTGGCAACGAGGATGACAGGCTTAGTAGATGAACGAAGGATATGGGCTATTTCCGCATCCATTGCTGTTAGCCCTACTTGGCAATCTACCATCAATAAGACCACCGTGGATTCTTCAATAGCTATTTGAACCTGTTGTCGAATGTTTCGTTCGAAGATATCTTCGCTGCCTTCTACATAACCGCCTGTATCTATGACGGTGAAGTACTTGCCGTTCCAAGTGCCATATCCATAATGTCGATCTCGCGTAGTGCCGCTTTCGTTAGACATGATTGCTTGACGTTCTTCAACCATTCTATTGAAGAGTGTTGATTTCCCTACATTGGGTCTACCTACTATTGCTATAATGTTTGCCATACTTGCAAAGGTAATAGGAAGTTGTCAGATAGAAGAGCTATTGAGGAGCTATTCATGGAACGGGGTGCTTTCCTTTACTAACCTTCCTCTAAAACTTAGTATTTTGTAAGCGATCACGCTTATATGTTTCATTTAGCAATTGCCTGAATAACCATACAGGTTTTAAAGGAGAGTGGTTACCTAAAGATAGATTGATGGTTAAATGATAAAGGATACACACGCCATACCGTCATTGCGAGCCCCAAAGGGGCGTGGCAACCCCGTAAGGGCTCATCGCTGTGTAGGCCTGTAGGGTATGGAAGATAATCCACTACTTCGCTATATTTATTGAGTGTCTATCTATGTATCAACACTCTCTTT
>CAZZEE010000056.1:0-7812 GCA_964652695.1 uncultured Cytophagales bacterium | reverse complement strand
TACTAATGCTGCTGAATAACAGGGTGATAAGAAATCATATAAACCTGGGTATATTACTATTAGCTAGCTCGTTTAGTGCTCCTGATAACCCAGATGGATGTGTATTTAATGCAGATGCCATTACAGAAGATTTTTTAAAAGAAAACAAAAATATACAATCTTATATCTGGTCTAACAAAGATAAAAAAGCCTATATATTATTAAAGAATGGAGACTATGTGGTTGTAAAAAAATGGGCATGTGTTCATTATGGCATGGAAGCAAAAAAAATAAGTATGCTTCCTGAACTTCCTACAGAGGAGCAAACTAGTATAAAATACTGGCAAAAAGATATGTTAAGTTTTGGAGAGCAGTTTTTAAGTATAGGCGAGTTTGAGGCATATAAAGAAGCTATTGAAAAAATGGATTGGGCACAAGGAAAAAATAAGTTAATGATTAATGATAGATATGAAATAAATATCCCTGGGTTTTCTTATCCAGAATTTTGTGTTATACTTGAAAGAAGACAAGAAATGGTAATAACAACCATTTACTATTATATGAATTAAAGATTCCCAAGCTTTGGCACAAGCGTGGATGCTTGCGCCATTTAGGGCTCATCTTAGTGGAAGAGTTGGTTACATGAGGAACAAAAAAGCAGACAGGGCTAGTATTATACCTTCAAGATAATTGAAAAATCTAGAAAAAAAGAGGGTAATATTTATAAAGTGGACTATATGGGATAATCAATTTTTGCAAGAAGTGACAAGAAAAAACATAGCTAGTCTTGGATAGCATAAAAGCATCCACTAATTTCAAGGATGTTATATTTAAACCTTGGTAGTAATAAAAACGCTTATGAAACATTTACAAGAAAAGATACGACAGCTGTCTACTGATCACCATGCACAAATAGTTGCTATTAGAAGACACATCCATGCGCATCCTGAGCTTTCCTTTCAAGAATATAACACTGCCAAATTTATAGCTCAAACCCTGAAAGACTTGGGGCTATCTGTTCAAGAAGGGATTGCCAATACAGGCCTCATGGTGCAGATCGAAGGCAAAAACCCATCTAAGAATATAGTTGCCTTGCGTGCAGATATAGATGCTTTACCTATTCAGGAAGAAAATCAAGTATCTTATAAATCTCAAGTAGATGGCGTCATGCATGCTTGCGGACATGATGTACACACCTCTTCCTTAATAGGGACAGCTATAATTCTTAATCAACTCAAAGAGTCATTTGAGGGAACTATCAAATTGATATTTCAACCAGCCGAAGAAAAGGCTCCTGGAGGAGCTATCGCCATGATTCGAGAAGGAGTATTACAAAACCCAGCTCCTTCTGTTATATTAGCGCAACATGTAAGCTCCCTTATACCTGCAGGGAAAATAGGTTTTACCAAGGGCACTGTCATGGCAAGTACTGATGAGCTGCATCTCACTATTAAAGGCAAGGGCGGACATGCTGCCATGCCTCATCTGACAGTAGACCCTATCCTTATTGCAGCCCATATTGTAGTAGCTTTACAACAAATTGTAAGTAGGAATATAGACCCTATTAAGCCATGTGTATTGTCTATCTGCAAGATGGCTGCAGGAGAAGCTACTAATGTCATCCCTGAGGTAGCTCACTTAGCTGGGACGCTACGTACTACCAATGAAGAGTTTCGCCAAGAGGCCAAGCAGAAAATAACCCATCTTTGCCAAAGTATAGCACAATGTATGGGAGGTAGCTGCGAAGTAAATATTGTACAGGGCTACCCAGCCACGTATAATGATCCTGTATTAACAACCAGAACTATGCAAGCAGCTGAAGAGTACATGGGCGCTGACAAAGTGCAAAATATGGATATGTGTATGGCAGGTGAAGACTTTGCATACTTTGCTCAAGCAATACCTGGCTGCTACTATTTATTGGGTGTCCAAAATAAAGAAATGGGCATTGACTCATTTGTTCACACTCCTACCTTCAATGTAGACGAGGAAGCGCTAGCCATAGCCCCTGGTCTGATGGCATGGTTAGCTATCAATGAACTACATAAGCAATAGACACCTTTTTCATCAAACATCAAACATTACTTTAAAATCACGTACCATGGATAGTCTATATGCGTTCTTAAAAGCATATGACCTGCAGCAATTTATTTCTTGTTTCTTCATGCTTTTTGCCGCTTTAAATGTACCAGGCACCCTTGCTGTCACTATCAACATGAGAAAAAAAGGCAGCTACATCAATGCCCCTCAAATAGCTGTGGTAGGGAGTATAATACTGCTCTCCTTCCTGTTGATAGGGCAATATGTCTTAACATTATTTGGTGTTGATACCGATTCATTTATCTTAGCAGGTAGCGTTATCATACTCCTACTTGGGCTAGAGATGTGCTTGAATATTTCCATTTTTAAGGGAGAGGCCGATGCGGCTACTGCCTCTGTCGTGCCATTGGCTTTCCCCATTATAGTGGGGCCAGGAACCTTATCAACCCTCCTAATCCTGAAAGCCGACCACCAGTCAATCAATATAATGTTAGCCAGCTTGTCAAACTTAGCACTTATCTTTTTTGTACTTCAATATTCTGAATGGCTGGAAGCTAGGATTGGGAAACTAGTAGTAAGCATCATCCAGAAGCTGATAGGGCTTATACTCATAGCTATTGCTATTCAGCGTTTTAAAGCTTATCTGTTTGTCTAGTTTAATCAATATTTATACGGACGGTGCTTCGAGTGGAAATCCAGGCCCAGGTGCCTATGCGGCTATTTTACAGTACCAAGGGCGTTCCAAAGAAGTGGTACAAGGATTTAGGAAAACTACCAACAACCGCATGGAGCTATCTGCTGTCATTGCTGGATTAGAAGCTTTAAAAAAAGAAAATCAACAGATACTCATTTATTCTGACTCCCGCTATGTAGTAGACGCAGTCGAAAAAGGCTGGCTAGTAGGTTGGATAAAAAATGGTTTTAAAAACAAAAAGAATCCTGACCTCTGGCAACGGTTCTGGAATCTGTATAACAAGCATCAAATAACCTTACAATGGGTTAAAGGCCATGCAGGTAATGCCTATAATGAGCGCTGTGACCAATTAGCCACTGCACGTATCAAAACAGGCCCTTTAGGTATAGATGAGGTATACGAGCGTGAGCTACCAACTAGTTAAAAGTAATTAAATAATTAAGGCTTGCCCAAAAGCTGAATTAACTATTGTATAAGCTACCCAGCTTGTTTTATACCTATAACAAGAGGTCTAAAGGAAGATGATCTAGCATACCTGCTGTTCTTGTTTGTACCAGCTCTCTGATCCGCTCTTCAACGTGTTGTATAGCTATGTTGACAGCAGCTACAATAAGGTCTTGTAACATTTGTTGCTCCTCTACTTGTATCATACTAGGATCAATTTCTATGCTGATTACTTGCTTTTTGCCATTCACAGTAGCTTTAACAAGACCTGCCCCAGATTCTCCAGTAGCTTGCAACTGTGCTACTTTTTGCTGCATTTCTTCAATCTTGGCTTGGATGTCTTTCATCTGACCAAGCATTTGTGTAAAATTTGTCATGCCAAGTATGGTATTTAGATAAATGATTTAAGTACCTCAAATTAACAATGTTTCCAATTAAGTATAACTATGAAAAGATGTTTTCGCCTTACCTATCAATCATAATAATTGCTTATATTATAGTATATAGGTAAATAATGTGCGACAGTGCCTGACTTGATAAAAGAAACGAGTTAGTCTAGCATCCTATCAAATAATTAATCTTGTATGGCTACTTCCTGACGAAAAGATAGAAAGCCAGGATATAGCAAAAGATAATCAATCAACCAACATATCAGAATCACATCCAATCAAATTATGAATATAACACTAGCAGACTTAATCGCTGTTGCAGGAGCTGTTGTAGGTTCCATGAGTACTTTACTGTTCTTAATGTGGAATCTTTTCCATGGAAAATTTGATAAACTTGACGAAAAGTTTGAAAATTTCGAAAGGAAGTTAAGCAGTAGAATAGAAGATGTAAGACATGAGTTAAATGATAAAATAGGCATAATATTTAAAGAGTTAGGGGAAACAAACAAAGAATTGGCGAGTAGGATAGAAACTTTAGAAAAATCAACCAACCAAATAGATGCAGTTGAACAAAAATTAATATCTCAAATAGATACGCTTGATGAAAGTTTAGACAACATGGCAGAAAAACTAACTGAAAAAATTGGCACAACGCGTGATCGCATTAGCCGTATTGAAGGACAACTCATACCTACCAAGGTAATCCCTTTTGATTTGGAAGCATTTGAAATAGAAAAACCTAATAGAAGACTCCAGATACCAGGCTAATCGTTTGAAACTAAGCCCTAAGAGTAATTCTTCAATAAAAACTCTTGAATAGGCTGTATAAAATCATCTGCATCGCCTGCTCCTAAGTTAACAACGACCTCGTGCCTGCCAGCTTGTGCAAGGGAAGCAACTAGATTCTCTGCACTACATGCATACTTACAGGTTATCTTCATATGCTGCAATATAGCTTCTGGTGTGACACCTGCTATAGGATCCTCGCGATCACTATAAATCCCTAATATCAATACACAATCTGCCAAATCTAGACTTGCAGCAATCTCCTGTAAGAAATCCTTCGTTCTACTATACTGGTTGGGTCGAAAGACAACGGTAATTTTTTTGCCTGGATATACCTTGCGGACTGTCTGGAGTAAAGCCGTTATCTCAACAGGATGATGACCATAATCATCCACCAAAACAATACCATTTTGGTTTAAGATGGGATCAAACCTCCTGGCTACTCCTTGAAAGGTATGGATAGCCTCTCGGATGACTGCAGGCTGTATACCCATATGTAGGCACGCTGTAATCACTGCCAAAGCATTTTCCACATTGTGATACCCAGGTACTGGCAATCGAATAGCCGTTATCTTCGTGTCTGGACTGATATAGTCAAACCAAAATTGACCAGTTTCATCTACGTACACATTGTCTGCACAAATAGGTGCATCCTTCAAAGCATAGGTAATGGCACGAAAAGAATAAGCCTGATCAAGGTCTATCAATCGCTCAGCTACCGATCGATGCAAGATGGCTATCCCTTGTGGAGAGACCTTAGCTAAAAACTGCTTAAAACCCTCTTCAAACCCTTGTTGATCTCCATATACATCCAGATGATCAGGATCTACGGTCGTCACAATAGCTATATCTGGGTGAAGATGCAAGAAAAAGCGATCAAACTCATCTGCTTCTATGACGATGACAGATTTATCTGCTTTGTTATCACTAGCTATAAAGTTGGTATTATAATTCTTAGCAATACCCCCTAAAAAAGAAGTTATATTGGTATGGGCATAACACAATATATGCGCTGCTAAGGATGTACTCGTGGTTTTACCATGGGTGCCAGCCACAGCCAGCGTATAATAATCCTGAGTGATCATATCCAACACATCACCTCGCTTACACAGCTGATAGCCATGTTGTGATAAATACTGCCAAATAGGGTTCTTGGTAGAAATAGAAGGGGTATACAGTACCAACGTATCTTGCGGACGTTCTACAACAGCACGAGGTATGGCAACAGCGCTTACTTCATAGTGAATAGGTATGCCTTCTTGTACCAGCTGATCTGTCAGTGCTGATCGGGTCCTATCATGCCCAAACACCTGCTTACCCTCTCGCAAAAACCACCTGGCTAAGGCACTCATACCTATTCCCCCAATACCTAACACATATATTTGTGAATATTGTTTCATAGTTTGTGGGTTGAAGATGCTAATTGGCTTATAAGGGCCACTATGGCTGCTGCTGCATCGGGCCGAGCCTGTTTACGTAAATTCTCTGCCAAGGTTCGTTGGCGCTGTGTGTCTTGTACAAGTTCCACCATAGCTGGTACAAGCTTTTGGCCTATCTCTGCTTCTTTCACTAACACAACAGCATCCTGGGCCAGCCAAGGCAATACATTTTTCATCTGGTGATCAGCTACCACATTCGGTGATGGAACAAAGATAGCAGGCTTTTGGGCTACCCCTATTTCAGCTATAGCGATGGCTCCTGCTCTGGAAACTATGATAGTAGCTGCTGCAAAAGCCAGATCCATACGTTCAATGTAGGGCAATATTTTTAAATGAGGCATAGATAGATAAGCACCATCCTTACTGATCTGCTCAAAATAAGCCTTACCTGTAGATAAGAGAACTTGAATACGATGGTCTAAAAAAACTTGGCTAGCTTTTAAGGTGCATTCCACCAACGCTCTGGCACCTAAGCTGCCTCCCAAAACCAACACTGTAGGCACCCCAGGAGTAATCCCAAAGTATTCATAAGCGGTCTGGCAACCTTCCTTCGGCTCTTGGAGAAATGACCGTACAGGATTACCTGTAACTACGATTTTTTTAGCAGGAAAATAAGTCGCCATATTTTCATACGCTACACATATTTGATGAGCATAGTTGGCAAGCAGTTTATTAGCAATACCAGGATAAGCGTTTTGTTCTTGCAACAACACAGGAATACGCATACGAGCAGCCATATAAACAGCAGGGAAGCTAGCGTATCCACCTGTTCCTACTACTACATCTGGTTTAAATTCTTTGAGAATACGCCTAGCCTTCCATAGGCTCGCCAAGAGGCTGAAGGGTAATAATAAGTTTTTGTATAGTTGTTTGCGAGCGATACTTTTGATAGGCAATCCTATAATCCTATATCCTGCAGCTGGTACCAAAGACATTTCCATTTTGCCAGTAGCACCCACAAACAAAACCTGATTATCAGGACTTTGCTTGATAATCTCATCTGCCAACGCAATGCCTGGGTAGATATGTCCTCCTGTACCTCCTCCACTAATAATGACTTTCATATAGCACATTGATAAATGACAGCCAATATACCAATTAACTAGGAAAAATTCTAAATAATGATACCGCAGCCCTGGAAGCTACCCACACAATGAGTAATCCTTTGATCCAAGAACTATTTTCCCAAAACTATAGTAAAGTCATTTGCATAGTGGTATATCATTCGAAAGGCTTGATATTTGATAGTTGCAATCATCTGTTCAGATCGTGATTGTAACTGCCACAACTCTTGGATTGGCAGACCCCTGTGAGGTTCACAATGACCGGCTGAGTAAGCATAATATACGGGCTAGGAACAGGATATACGTTGTGGCGGGCCAGGATTTTCACACGTACTACATATCCTCGCAATAATGAGAACGTGGGAATTCTGAAATTAGCTAAAAGATGGGGGAGACAGCTTCAAGGGTGATGTCAGGATTGGCACGACCCTGCGGAGCTTGCAATACCGTTTTCCTGGCACCACCTCGGAGGTGCTACCAAAAAGTTGGAAAGCAATACACACAATGACATAGTCACTCGGCAATAGCCGAGCGACTGAATAGTGATCATTCTATATGTGAAGGATCTTTTTAAAGCAGATCAAGTAGTTGGCCTTTTATGTATAGCTATTTTTTCCTTGATTTTGGCTGCCTTACCCTGCTTACCTTGTAGGTAGAACAACCTAGCTCGTCTCACTTGACCTTGCTGCTTCAGCTCTATTTTTTCAATGGAAGGAGAGAGTATAGGAAAAATTCTTTCTACACCTATGCCTTCAGATATCTTGCGGATTGTAAAAGTCTCCCCATTGGTATTGGGATGTCTGCGCTGGAGGACTACACCTTGGAACTGCTGAATTCGTTCCTTTTTTCCCTCGCTGATTTTAATATGCACGTTAATAGTATCGCCTGCTTGGAAGCTTGGAAAGCTCTTTCGCTTTTCCCCATATTCCGCTTCCACAGATTTAATTAATTCATTCATAATATGTCAATTTATATAC
>CAZZEE010000055.1:0-7901 GCA_964652695.1 uncultured Cytophagales bacterium | reverse complement strand
CAACTTTCTTGCTTTTTTAGATAAAGCAGATTAGGTTATGCAAGAAGTCTAATGTATGATCTAAATAGTACAACTTAGTTTATTATAAGGGTTTCAGGAGTGAGCTCCTAAACCACCTCAAATATGAATAGCCTCTTGGTAAGCAGCTGCTACGGCTTCCATGATGGCTTCGGACATAGTAGGGTGAGGATGTACAGATTTAATAATCTCATGTCCTGTTGTTTCTAGGTTCCTAGCTGTTACTACCTCGGCAATCAGCTCGGTCACGTTGGCGCCGATCATATGGGCACCCAACCACTCCCCGTATTTGGCATCAAAGATGACCTTAATAAATCCCGTTGGAGAACCTGCTGCTTGTGCCTTACCAGAGGCTGTAAAAGGGAATTTACCTACTTTGATCTGGTAACCTGCTTCCTTCGCAGCTTGCTCTGTATAACCTACGGAGGCTACTTCAGGTTGACAATAGGTGCAACCAGGTAGGTTCTGATAATCCAAAGGCTCCGGTTCAAGTCCTCCTATCTTCTCTACGCATAAGATTCCTTCTGCAGAAGCTACGTGCGCTAGGGCAGGCCCTTTGACAATGTCTCCAATGGCATATATACCCGGTACAGAAGTATTATAAAAGTCGTCTACGACTACTTTACCCTTTTCTACGGTTACGCCTACCTCTTCCAATCCCAAGTTTTCTAAGTTACTCACCACCCCCACAGCAGACAAGACCACATCACAAAGAATTTGCTGCGTACCTGCTTGATTTTTAACGCTTATTTGTGTTTGATTGCCTGTAGTTACAACACCTGTTACCTCCGTGCTGGTCAGTACCTTGATACCTGCTTTCGTAAAGGATTGCAGCAACTGTTTAGAGATATCTTCATCTTCCACCGGTAAGACACGTGACATATACTCTATCAAAGTCACCTCTGTACCTATCGCATGATAGAAATAAGCAAATTCTACCCCAATAGCGCCTGCTCCTACAATCACCATGGACTTAGGTTGTTTAGCTAATACCAATGCTTCTCGGTACCCGATGATTTTTTTTTTATCGATGGGTAACTGAGGCAACGCTCTAGCCCTGCTGCCTGTAGCCAGGATGATATGCTTAGCTTGATAGGCAGTACTCTTGCCTGGGGCCTCCTCTACGATCACTGTTGAACGTGATCCCAGTCGACCTATCCCATAGATAGTATCTATTTGATGCTTTTTAAAGAGGAATCCTATTCCTTTACTCATGGTAGCAGCCACGTCTCTACTCCGTTTTATCATGCCAGCAAAGTCAGGAGTAGCCTGTTGAACCTGAATACCATATTCATCCGCATGCTTGATATATTCGAAAACTTGGGCGCTTTTCAGCAAAGCCTTGGTAGGGATGCATCCCCAATTTAAACAAATACCTCCCAGTGCTTCTAGTTCTACTACAGCTACTTTCATTCCTAACTGAGCAGCCCGAATGGCAGCCACGTAGCCACCTGGCCCGCCACCAATGATAATCAGGTCATAAGATATTTGCATATTTCAAATAGATTAAAAAATTTGTAGGCCTACCTGTAGTGCACAAAGCTACCCTTTTTGAAGGGATAAAAAAAGCCCCTAAGTGAGAGGGGCACTATCCTATCCCACACGAATTTTAATGCTAACATGATTTTAGCCTGCCATGGATGGTACGTTTGAGAATAGGCAATTTCTTTGGACGGATAAATTTGAATGAAGCAGAAAGAAAGGATAGAATAGATAGGAACGTTTATTTTTTACTTCAAAATTTAGTTTAATTCATACAATAATTACTTACCTTGCATATAAGGGTAGGTATTTCAAATACATACACATCAACTATTATAAGCCATCTTTCACCTATGCAACACTTATCATTTCAAGATATTCTAACCATGATGGGGACCATTGTAGGCCCTATACTTGCCTTGCTTGGCTTTATGTGGCATCATTTTAATGGACAGTTTAAAGAAATAAAGGGAGAGATGAAGGAAGAAATAAATGGAATAAAAGGTGAGATCAACGGAATAAAAGGTGAGATCAACGGAATAAAAAGTGAGATCAACGGAGTAAAAATTGAAATCAATGGAATAAGGGCAGAAATGAAAGAGATGGAAATAAGGTTGACTAACAAAATAGACACCTCCTACAAGTCTTTAAATGAACAAATAAGCATGGATAGGGAGCGTATTAGTCGTATTGAAGGCTACCTGACACTACCTCCCACAATCCCTCCTCAGGTAGAAATAACTGAAAAAAAGAAATACAGACCACAAGTCAAAGTGGCTAATGCTTAAATACTGCTTAGTTATCCTATTGACCTAAATGGCTGCATAGAGCTTATTTTTTACTGGTCATATAGATATAAAATGCTTTTGGGGCAAAATATTCTTCCAATAATCCCATATCCCACATTTTTTAAGTAAGATATTTAATCAATGCGGATTTACGATTTTATGATGACAGCAGGAAGGCAACTAGAATTAATGCAAAGTACCTACATGTACCATGAATAGCCAGCTTATCATCAAAGTCAGAGGAGTCCTAAAAATGGATGATCATATCTTATTTTGTTATCATAAGCAGCAAGATTTCTACTTCCTCCCAGGTGGTAGTTTAGAAAAAGGTGAAAACAGCATACATTGCTTACAGCGAGAATTTAAAGAGGAAACAGGCCTAACCATTACCATTGGTTCTTTTCTAGGATGTTTAGAATGTCACTGGCAAGAAGACAAACAGCAATACCAAGAATTTGATTTGCTCTTTCAAGTCACCGCAACACAGTCCGTTCCTCTATATATTCAATCTTTAGAAACCCATATTAGTTTTTCGTGGCTACCTCTGCCATCTATTACCAAAGGTCATTACAAGATCTTACCTGCTGAGGCAGTCCAGTACTTAAGTGATCAAGCTCATCCTCCTAGCTATATTTTTGAAAATCAAATATAGTGAGCGGCTCTAAGAAGTAGAGTTGGATGGCAGCTTTTGTACCAGCTCTTTCAAGTGCTGTACTTCATCTTTGGGACAAATCAAAATCCTACCCTTATGTTGCACAATAACCAAATTATCAACCCCATAAGTAGCAATGAATTGCTGTCCATCACCTTGGATCAAACAATTGGTGGTAGCTAGGGTGACCACTTTCCCCTGGCAAACATTACCATCCCGATCTTTATCCAAATGGTCATACACTGCATCCCAGGTTCCTAAGTCAATCCAGCCAAAATCTGCACGCAGCACAAATACATGCTTTGCCTTTTCTAATACGCCCTTATCAAATGATTCATGGGGCAAAGTTTGGTACAAGCTGGCTAACGAAGACGGTGAACTTGCTTCCCCTACATGTCCCTTTTCAAAAGCAATCCAAAGATCCGGCCAGTAGGTTTGAAAGTTTTGGATAAATGCATCTACCTTACCCATCAAGAGACCTGTATTCCACACATAACTACCTGTTTCTATTAATTGCTGCGCTCGTTCCCTAGCAGGCTTCTCTATAAAATGCAGAACAGGTTTAATAAGTCTTTGATAGGCTGACTCATAGGCGATGTATCCATATCCTGTTTCTGGTCTTGTACAAGGGACTCCTAGCAGGATAATCCCTAGAGGTGGGGCTTCAAAATCCAAAGCTTGCTGGAGCGCGGTGATAAAATTGCCTTCTTGTTGAATGTGATGGTCAGATGGGGTGACTATTAAAGTAGCTGTAGGATCTACCTGCGAAATGATACGACAAGCATAGGCTATACAAGGGCCTGTGTTTTTAGACATCGGCTCACATAAAATTTGCTGTTGATTAATCCAAGGAAGCTGCTGCTTGACAGTATCAGCATAACGTTCTTGCGTCACTACCCATAGGCGGTCATGAGGAACTAGTGCTTCAAATCTTGCAGCCGTAGCTTGCAATAAAGTCTTACCTTGCCCCAACAGATCATGAAACTGCTTGGGCATATCCTCCGTACTATAGGGCCACAATCGTTGTCCCCTGCCTCCAGCAATCAGTACAATATGTAGGTTGCGTTGATTATTCATAATTCAATAAGTAATATGCATCCTGTGTTCGCTATGTTCTGCTTCACTGGCACAAAAGAAGAAACTTACCCCCAGTAGAAAGGCAGGGAGAGATATCTCTCCCTGCCACTCAGCCATTAGAGTGCTTGCATTACCTATAAAAATCTTCTAAAAATCATATCATCCTCCTAGTCCAAAACCTGATTAGGCAAGAAGTTCAATGTAAATCCCTTCTTTGGTAAATTGTCTTTTTAGGTTATCCACATTTTTCTATAACTCCACTTACCTATCAAGCATATAACCAACTATCGTGCCCCTGCATAGCATATTTTATAATGCTTGGCAGCTAAGTTTTTTATTATTTATTGTGTCTCTTGATGGGCCCATTGCACTAAATCAATACATAAATTTTTAAAAGATGCAGAGTTGTTGATATAGTCTACAGCCAAGCTTTCCAGCTTGTCTAAATTCCTGCTATCATCGATGCTGCTGAGCGCTAGAGGTATACTCACTTGCAGGCGGTAACTATGCTGATAGAGTGTAGACATAGCAGACTCAGACCATTCGCTATCTGCACCCATCATCATTTCTATGAGATTGGGTTGGGCTCCCACTAGCCATCCTAGGATACCAGAATTTCTTAGTTTATGAGCTTCTTTAGCACGGATTTTAGTATCTGGTCGAACTGCTCCTGTACCAATAGAAACAACGACGATATCTTGGTTAGGGGGAGCGGGCTTCAGAGAGTTCAAAGCTATGATGGCTATAAACTCAGGATTATTGGCCCAGATACCTCCATCTATTTCATGTACGATTCTACCACCTTGTTCTATCAACTGTTTAGGAGCAAAATAAGTAGGTGCTGCACTTGTAGCACCAGCCACATCTCGTAGATAATAGTCCCTGTGTAGCCCTAGAAGTGCTTTTTGGTTGGTCCATACATGAGGTAGTGATCTATCTAACGAATAAGAAATGGCCATGGTAGGCTTCAGGGTCTGGCTTAACTTAACATCTCCTAGGATATCTGCTAAGGCGTCATCTAGGTTTTTTCTACTGTATTTAGGTGCCCATAATCCCCAACCTGTGTATAGTTTACGGATCCAGGAACACTTAAAAATTTTAGGGCCGTGCTGCTTATAGAAATTCACTAGGTCCCTAGCCTTATATTTGGCTATTCCTTGCTCGTCAGGTGTAACCAAAGCTAAACTTAGCAAACCACCTGTGGAGGTACCAATCACTAAATCAAATAATTCAAAAATACGTTTTCCAGTCTGTTCTTCTATTCCTTGTAAAATACGGGCAGGGATGATACCGCGTAAACCCCCTCCATCAATGGAAAGAATACGAAACTTTTTACAGCCAGCATAGCTGTCTACAGGTAAGGGGGTAGTTGATCCAACCACTTTTCCATATAGGCCTACTAGAAATACAAGCGCAAAAAAGATAAGTTGATGATACCGTATACGCATATTTGTACAATGTTTAACATGACAAAATTCAGTTTGTAAGGAGACACGCTCCACAACCTAACATACATAGGTGATCATCTAAGTGCTAAGTATACAAATATTTTTTATTCTTGCTGGCTATAAAAGGTAGTATTTGTTTATTGGACGCTACTTATTATGGTGACATTCCCGCTTGAACGAGAATCCAGACAAGCGGAGCCTATATGGAATTATATGTGGTTTATATCTCCCAATCCTGGTGCAATCATCCTCACTTATATCATAGAAACAGGTAAAAATAAAAACATACAAGTAACACAAGCCAAGAGATTTATCTACAATAGCCTAGCACAACCATCTAAAAAATATAGCCCCTGAAACTAGGTTATGCAATAAGCCTATTAACTAACTTGGCAGACAATTTCCTAGATTCCAAATCAATCGTAGTTATCTCTATATCAAGATAAGGCGTTGGAATATACTGTGCTATCTTTTGAGGCCACTCGATGAAGCAATAAGCCCCAGTCTCTAGATAAAAAGGATAATCCATATCTGCAATCTCTGCCTCTTGACTAAGCCGATAAACATCTAAGTGATAAACAGGTTGTCCAGAAGGTAGGTAATAGGTATTGATGAGTGAAAAAGTAGGGCTGGTTACATGTTCTTGGACACCTAGCTGTCTACAAATAGCCTTGATCAAGGTCGTCTTCCCAGCACCTAACTCCCCCTTCAACAACCAAACCTTACAGGAAGCTGCATAAGTGATTAATGCTTGTGCTGCTTCTTCAAGTCGATCTAGCTGTGTAATAGCTGTAAAAGAGGTATGTGACTGCATGATGATGGGTACCAATTAGGATAGATAAAAACCCGATTTATAGTAAAAATACTTACTAATTCTAAAAAACTAGTTGAGAATGGATTTTCATAATACTACCATGCAGCCCAAACCTCCATTGCTTAGCATGCAAAAACTAAATTACCAACAGGCACTGTTACTTCCTCATGCTAGCAACTACTTGAGTTTTTTGCAAAACCTGATCTCTTCGCTCCAAAATAGCTTCTAGGTAAGCATCTTTCAAAAATTCTGCTCCTTTAGCTTCTTTAAAAAACTTGTTTAAAAGACTTATATCCAAGTGCTGAAGTGCCTGATAAGTCTTTTCAGAAATAGTAGCGGTATAGGACTTAACAAATTCAGATTCCCCTCCATGGAATTGACGCCATAGGCTATTTTGATAGATAACATATGTAAGCGAACTTTGATAAGACTTAAAGGACTGATAAAAAGAATCAGGAAACGCATTACCAAATACTTCTTTTAGTTTTTCAGGAGTTGGATGCTGGATAGTTTTTGCTTGATCAAAAGGAAACGGAACTCCATACCAATCATTGGTTTTCAATTTTTCGCTATAATTGGTTCTTACAAAAGGAAGTTCGCCATAACGGACGTATTGTCGCTGTTTAATACCACTGTTATCGATAGCAATCAGGTGTTTGGTTTCTTGACCATCAAGGATTAATATATTATGCGCTCCTGTGTCCCACTGGCCAAAGACAAAGTAAAACACTTTTAAGTTTGCTACCTCTTCTGGATCTGCTTTTTCTAAAGCTTGCTTAAATATGCCTGGCGCTAAGGCATCAATAGGGGTATCGACGAAAAGCTGTAAAGAACCTTTCATGCCTTCCATAGACCGCATAACAGTAGGTGGTATGTAAGGAAATCCTAATTCGATAGATGCATGGTAAGCAGCAACTTCAGCATAGGCATCATCCATTTCCTCTTCAGATAAGCATTTGAAAACAGCTTTCAACCCATTATCTAATTCTACCAAAAAAACTTTCCCTTCAAATTCGACCTTCTTACCTTTCGAGGCAAGAAAAACTTGCATAGGCGTCCTGGAAATGATTTTACCAGTTTTGAGTTGGTCAAGTATGCCCGAATTTCTCCAGGATTTCACATCATTAGAAGCAGAGGGAATTTGTACACAAGACAAAAGTCCTAGCAAGGATAATCCTAGCATAGATGTTAGAACTATAGATTTCCTATTTCTTTTTAATAAAATTCTCATTTTTAAAAGAATAGACAATTAAACAATATTACACTTCACTATAATAGCAACCACATCAACCCCACCAAAACCTAAGCAGATCCCTCTTTAGTATAGTAGCTGGGTAGGAGGCGTATGAGTAAGATAAAGAATACAAGCTGAGCTTTTTTACAAGCCATTTTGAATTTATAGAACAGCATATAAGCTATATATGGATTTGAGTGGAAGAAGTTTACATGCAAGATAATACTTTGCAAAGATATCTATCACTTAGCCGCATCTCTAGGAAAGATGTTTGAATTTATTTCCGAGCAGTAAACGTTATTAAAATTATCCTAGTCAAGCTACCTTTGTGCTAACTAAAATTTGATACATTAGACCTTCTGCGAAACGATTTTAAGGTAGAAAAAAG
>CAZZEE010000054.1:0-7909 GCA_964652695.1 uncultured Cytophagales bacterium | reverse complement strand
CAAGCTCAGGATAGGGGAAAGGACAAGTTGGTGTGAATAGTGCGCTATAGAATATCTGTATAGGTACCATTAAAAGCTCCTCTGAGATTATTGGTGAGAGTATCCGTTTCTTTTTTTTCCTGTAATAAATCTTCTGGCGTTTTACCAACGTTATTTTTAATCAAACGATTTGCTTCTTTTTTGAACAATGAGTTTGCAAGTCTAGGATAGGTTTTTTGAACTGCTATATGTAACGGTGTATTTCCATCTTTATCTTTGCTGTCCTTCAACTCTCCATAATTATCTATGATATATTTAATAATGGGTACTTGATTTGCCCAAATAGCTGCATGCATGATGGTAGTCCCTGGCTGTACTTGAGCCCCTTGTTTTAATAGCAATTTAAATATGTCCAGTTGGTTTTCAGCAATAGCTACTTCTAAAGGTGTCTCTAAAGACAAGCCACCAATAGCATTTAAATCTATGCCAGGAACACTGATTAGTTTTTCCACTACTTCTAAGTCATTATGGCTTGCGATGGATTCATGTAAAAGTGTTTGTCCCCAATCATTTTTAGCATCTGCTCGAATATTTCCTTTGTTTAATAAAGCAATGGCTTCTTCTTTATTGTTATAACTAATTGCTTGAAAAAGCTTCATCGTTACGTCTAGCTCCCAAGTAAAAGTCTGTGAACTTTTTTCGTTTTCTAAAGGCTTAGCCTCATAAAAAACTTGTAAAGTAACAATTACTTTTTCTGCAGTGCTTATCGGAGCAACTGTAAGCTCAAGCAGTTGGTCTAGTCCTACTTGTTCACCTGATAACTCACTAACAGGCGCATTTTTATAAGAAACTTGGACGGTATCATTAGCAGGAGTTGAGACTGCTGTAATCTTTAGCCGAAGCTTAACAAGGTCTACTGCTGCACTATTATTAGCTTGCTGTAACTTACACTGAATAAGTTTATTGTCTCCGACTAAAGACTGGCTACTTAAAGGGACTATTTGCATAACCACTTTCTTATCAGCAGTAGCATCCTTGTTCCATGTAAATATTTGTGGATCTCCTACTTCAACACCTTCATAAATAACTTGTAGAATAACGTCTACCTTCTCTGTAGTATCTTTTGTATCAATTGTAAGCTGAAATGCTTGGTCTAGTCCTACTTGTTCACCTGATAACTCACTAACAGGCGCATTTTTATAAGAAACTTGGACGGTATCATTAGCAGGAGTTGAGACTGCTGTAATCTTTAGCCGAAGCTTAACAAGGTCTACTGCTACACTATTATTAGCTTGCTGTAACTTACATTGAATAAGCTTATTGTCTCCGACTAAAGACTGGCTACTTAAAGGAACTATTTGCATAACCACTTTCTTATCAGCAGTAGCATCTTTGTTCCATACAAATACTTGTGGGTCTCCTACTTCAGTACCCTTATAAACAATTTGTAAAGTAACTACTACCTCTTCTGTGGCAGTTGTTGTATCAATTGTAAGCTGAAATGCTTGATCTAGTCCTACTTGCTCACCTAGTAGCTCATCCACGGAAGCACCTTGATAAGTAATTTTATTATACTCACCAGTCGGGGTTGAAACTGCCGTAATCTTCAACTGAAGCTTAGCAAGGTCTATTGCTGCGCTATTATTAGCTTGCTGTAACTTACATTGAATGGTCTTATCTTGTCCCACTAAAGACAAGCTAATCAAAGGGAGTATTTCTAGAACTACTTTATTTGTTGTTTGTTCCTCATTATTGGGAGCCTGCTTGCATTGACTGCAGGAATCAGCACCTAGGCATAGGATTAAACTAGCCAGCACTAATAAGTGGTTTAGGCAGCCTTTGAATAAAGAATATTGGGTAGGCATATTGTTTTTATATGATAAAGATTCACAAATATAACATTCTACTAGCTCTTCTTACTATGTTTGCGGGGTTATAATGTCCATTTGGCTACCACAACCCCGTGGACTGCCACGATCCTGCGGATCTCGCAGTGACGTGCAATGATGTCAGGGACGAAGTCCTGAAACTACCTTATTCGTATTCGTAGCTAAGCTCTGCTGCTGTACGCTTGATAAACTGTGTCAATTCACCTCCATTTAACATATTTTGAGCCAGTAACCCCAGCTGATAAGCCCTGGTAGCCAGTTCAAGCTGTTTACCTTCTTCAGACAAGCTTACTATCTTTTTAGCTAACGGGTGGTTCGCATTAATGGCTGCTTGCAAACTCATCAGTGGAGTTGTCCCTGCATGAGGTTGTAGTTGAGCCATGGCTTGTAGCCTTCTCACAAACTCAGGTACAGTAATGACAATGGGGAGCTCATCGGCAGACATGGGCACAGTCGACCATATAACAGAAGCATCTGGAATAGCTTTTTGGTAGATAGCTTTTAATTGCTCTTGCTCTTGGCTTGTTAATACACTTGCCTGTCTTTCCTTGTTTTGGTTGATCAGTTGCTCTATGGGTGCAGCATCTACGCTTTTAAAGCGTACTTGGCTTAGCTTATGTTCTAAAGTATCAATCAAGTGGCTATCCAGCTGCCCTTCTAATAGCAAAACAGTGTAGCCTTGTTGTTTACAAGCTTGTATGTATAAGTCTTGCTTGGTGGGATTGGTAGCATATAATAGGATAGTATGTTGCTGGTTATCCGTTTGTACAGGTTTTATCTTTTCTAGATAGGCATCTACCGTAAAGTATTCCTGGTCAACAGTTTGAAATAACATAAAATCCTTGGCTTTCTCGTAGAACTTCTCTTCTGTGAGCATACCATATTTAACAAATAGGTCTATATGTGGCCATTTGTCTTCATAGGCTTCTCTATCCTTTTTAAACAGCTCTTCCAGCTTATCGGCTACCTTCTTAGTGATGTAGGTATTGATCTTCTTGACATTGCTATCAGCCTGTAGCGTGCTTCTAGATACGTTCAATGGAATATCGGGTGAATCGATTACCCCATGTAATAACATCAAGAAGGAGGGGACAATATCTTTGACTTCATCTGTAATAAATACTTGCTTAGCATAGAGCTGTATTTTGTTAGGATGATGCGCTAAGTTGTGGGTAGTTGCTGGAAAGTACAGCACCCCTGTGAGGTTAAACGGATAATCTACATTCAAATGGATCCAGAACAAGGGAGCAGCTGAGTGAGGATATAGTTCTTGATAAAAGTCCAAATAGTCTTTGTCTTGTAGCTCTTGCGGAGATTTAGTCCATACTGGCTGGGTATTGTTAACCACCTGGCCATCGAATTCAATCGATACGGGCAAGAACTTGCAGTATTTATGTAGAAGCGCTAGCATCCTAGGCTTCTGTAGAAACTCTTCAGCATCCTGGTTGAGATGCAAAATCACATCCGTACCAATCTCTTTCTTGACAGCTTGGTTGATTTCAAAAGTGGTGGTTCCGTCACAGGTCCAGTGGACCGCCTCTGCACCTGGCTGGTAGGATTGAGTGATAATATCAACCCGATTTGCCACCATAAAGGCAGCGTAGAAACCAAGTCCAAAGAACCCTATAAGCTGTTGTTGCTGCCCTTTATCTTTGTATTTTTCTACAAAGGCAGTAGCCCCAGAAAATGCCACTTGGTTGATGTATTTTTTAATCTCATCAGCCGTCATCCCCAACCCTTGGTCACTGATGGTAATGGTTTTGAGTTTTTCATTAATGGTTATTTGGATGCGCAGATCATTCACATTGCCCTCATATTCACCCATGGCAGACAACTGCTTCAGCTTCTGGGTGGCATCTACAGCATTGCTTACCAACTCCCTTAAAAACACATCATGGTCTGAATATAAAAACTTCTTGATGATAGGAAAGATATTTTCGCTATGAACGGATATGGTGCCTTTTTCTTGCATAGTTAATTTAAGTTTCTAGTTAAGGATTATAAACTTTTACCAATCACTCATAATGCAGTCGCTCGGCTCCAGCTGAGTGACAAATATTTGGCCTTATGGATTACCACTTCCTTCCCATGGGCCTACACAGTGATGAGCCCTTTGGGGTTGCCATGGTCACTTCCGTCACTGCGAAGCCGAAGGCTGTGGCAGTCCCTAGCAATCACCAGCCACTCCTCTTCGGGACGCGTAATAGCGGTGTAGCCTGGCTCCGCAGAGCTTCGCAATGACTGACTGCAAGTGGGATATAACAAACATCATTCCAATTACTCTATAGTTGTAAAAAGTGGAAGAAGGCGTTCCTGAGCGTTCTTCTCTACCTATGTCAACTTGACAATTTTATGCCTGTAGTTCCATCTTCAGAAACTTAGCTGTATGACTAGTTGGATGCGCTATCACCTCTTCTGGTGTACCTGTGATAAGGATTTGCCCACCTTGGTCTCCTCCTTCTGGTCCCATATCAATGATATGATCAGCTACTTTAATAATATCCAAGTTATGCTCAATGATCAGGACTGTATTTCCTTTGTCAGTGAGCTGGTTTAACACATTGAGCAAATGTTGAATATCTTGAAAATGCAGGCCCGTCGTAGGCTCATCTAAGATATATAAGGTTTTACCCGTATCTCTTTTAGCCAGTTCCGTCGCTAATTTGACACGTTGTGCCTCTCCGCCCGATAATGTAGTGGCAGGCTGTCCCAAGGTTAGATAGCCTAGTCCTACTTCTTCTAAAATCTTCAGTATCTTACGAATACTAGGATGTTTATCAAAAAAGTCTACCGCATTGCTAATCGTCATGTCTAGCACATCAGAAATAGATTTGCCTTTGTAGTGTACTTCTAAGGTCTCTCTATTATAGCGCTTTCCTTGGCAGGTCTCACACTGCACATATACATCTGGAAGGAATTCCATTTCAATGACACGCATTCCTCCACCTTGACAAGTTTCACACCTGCCACCACTTACATTGAAAGAAAATCTACCTGGTTGATAGCCCCTTATTTTAGCTTCTGGCAACTGCGCAAATAAATTACGTATAGCTCCAAAGACATTGGTATAGGTACAAGGGTTGGAACGTGGTGTCCTTCCTATTGGTTTTTGGTCTACTTCTATGACCTTGTCTATATGCTCCAATCCTGTAATGGCTGTATAAGGTAAGGGGCTAGTCATAGCGTGGTGAAGGTGTTTTTGTAAGAGGGGGTATAAGGTCTGGTGGATAAGTGTAGATTTACCACTGCCAGAGACGCCCGTGATACAGACCAGCTGACGTAAGGGCAAGGTGAGTGTTACATTTTGGAGATTGTGGCCTGTGCAACCAGCTAAAGTGAGTACGGTTCCATGCCCTTTTCTGCGATGTGTAGGGACCGCAATGGTGCGGCTACCAGCTAAAAATTCGGCTGTAACACTCTTTTGCTGTAAGAAGTCGGCTGGGCTCCCTGCTGCTACCACCTTGCCACCATGTTTACCAGCCCCAGGACCCATATCTATGATATAGTCCGACTGCAACATCATATCTTTGTCATGCTCTACCACAATAATAGAGTTACCTAGGTCACGCAGTTCTTGCAACGCTTCAATCAACCGCACATTATCCCGTTGGTGCAACCCAATGCTGGGCTCATCTAAAATATATAATACACCTACAAGTTGGGTACCTATTTGGGTAGCCAGCCTAATCCGTTGAGCTTCACCTCCGGAGAGGGAAATTAATGGTCTATCTAAGCTGAGGTAATACAAGCCCACATCCAACAAAAAATGTACGCGTTTTACAATTTCTCCTACAACCTCACAAGCAATCAGTTGTTTGCGCTCATCCAGCTTGGGCATCAACTCTTGTAGAAAGGTGGCTAGCTGTATTAGATTCATCTGAGCTAATTCGGCTATATTTTTATCAGCTATCTTAAATGACAAGGATGATTTTTTGAGCCTACCTCCTTGACATTCGGGACATGTAAGGGAGTGTGTATAAGTTTCCTGTAGGGCAGCACGTTCCTTCGTGGTGTTGCCTTCTACTTGCCTCATGAGCATCGGTATGATTCCCATAAATTCAAACCAGTTAGTATACTTTTTACTGGATGATGCTCCCCAGATATATGCCTCCTTATTGGTTATCGTTATAGGCGCTTCTTCTGTATTGCCACTTGATAGTTTCTCTTCACTAACCCCCCATAAGAGTTCATGTAACAGGGTTGATGGAAGGTTTTTGATAGGAGTGCTGAATGGTACCTGATGTTGTTTAAACAAATTTTTTAGTTCACGCATGATAGGTGAATCGCCCGTGGCCCCTATAGGGACAATCCCCCCTTCCGGAATACTCAAACTCCTATCGGGCATGATGGCATCTAGGTCTATTTGTAAGACAGCCCCCAACCCCTCACAGGTAGGGCAAGCTCCATAGGGGGAGTTAAAGGAGAAGGTATTGGGGGCTGGTTCATCATAGGAAAGTCCTGTAGCGGGGTCCATAAAAAATTTTGAAAAGTAGTACAGCTGGCCTGTCTTCTCATCTTGTACCATGGCCACTCCTTTTCCTTGCTGCAAGGCTATGCGAAGGGAACTTTGCAGCCTTTGCTTATCTGCTAAGTCTACTACTAGTCTATCAACAACAATCTCTATGTCGTGGATTTTATAACGATCCACTTGCATTTTAGCTATCAAATCCTTGATTACTCCATCTACCCGTACTTTACTAAATCCACCATTTTGCAGTTGCTGAAAGAGTTCTCTGTAATGACCCTTTCTGCCTTTGATGATGGGTGCTAGTAGGATCACCTTTTTGCCAGCGAATTCTTGGAATAAATGATCTTCTATCTGTTGGTCTGTTTGCTTGACCATCTTTTGCCCACTTACATAAGAGTAGGCATCTGCTACCTTGGCAAACAACAATCGTAAGTAGTCATAAATCTCAGTAACAGTCCCTACAGTAGAACGTGGATTTTTAGAGGTGGTCTTTTGTTCAATGGCTATGACGGGACTTAAACCATTGATCTTATCCACATCGGGGCGTTCTAGATTACCTATAAACGACCGTGCATAACTAGCAAAAGTCTCTATATACCGTCGTTGCCCTTCTGCATAGATGGTATCAAAAGCTAGCGAGGATTTACCGCTTCCGCTGAGTCCAGTGATCACTACCAACTTGTTTCTAGGAAAAGTTACGTCAATATTCTTGAGGTTGTGTACTCTTGCACCCAATACCTCTACTTGACCATAAGCATGGATGCTTGGTAATAGATTGACTGGTTCTTTTACTTTTGTAGCCATTATTTTGTTAATATTTCTTTATCATAAAGCGGTTCGTTAATTTAAGCTAGTTTTATCAAAAAATGGGTATACACTTTACTATATCACCAGGCAGCATGCCAGAAATAAGCATGATAGCAGTTAAGCAAAAGGATGTCACCTGGATTAAATAATCTTTTATGAATGAGTACTGGGGTGGAGAACCGTTGGTTATTCGAGATGGAAAAAAGTATTACCCCAGTTCTTTAGCACTAGATGGTATTGTGGCTGAGCAGGATCGGCATATCGTTGGAATATTATTTTATGAAATAACAGACCAAGGCTATGAAATCATCTTACTAGAAGTGTTTCGTCAATTTAAAGGCATAGGAACGGCCTTGCTCAAACAACTTCAAGAAATTGCCCAACATAACAACTGTCATCGCATCTATGTCATGGCTACCAACAATAATCTAGATACCTTACGGTTCTACCAACGTAAGGGATTTGTCATCTACGCCATTCGGGTCAATGCCGTAGCCCAAGCACTTGCTATCAAGCCTACTATTGGATTAATAGGCGAATACAGAATCCCTTTGCGTGATGAAATTGATTTAGAGCTGTTGATGTAATGTAACACTCTTTTTTCGTAGCTTCTAGCACTACTGGCACAAGCGTTGAACCTTGCGCCAGTTGGTAGGCCGGTCATTGCGACTCTCACGACTCCTGCCGAGTGATAACTACATAATGTCGAGAGCTACTCTTGATACGCAGTGACGACTCCTGGCACCCAACGTGATTTGTCCAACTA
>CAZZEE010000053.1:0-7962 GCA_964652695.1 uncultured Cytophagales bacterium | reverse complement strand
CTCTAATTTTAGGAAGTTAAAAGTATTAATCTAAAAAAGCTATGAAAAACTATATATACAAAACTATCATCCTAGGGGGGGCTGTTTATAAGCCATTCTTTACTGCTAAGTCCAAAAATTATATACGCTAGTCCAACTCGTAAACCAGCAAAAAATATTTCAGCCAATGTTGCTGAGGATAAAGCAAGTATAGGAGTTCAGCTAGGTAGCATGCTAGGAGGTATTTCCATGATCTTGGGCGACGGTAAATTTGTGCACTCCCCTCAGTTCCAATCCAGGGTACGTATTGGAGCTGGAGGAACTCACTTCTATTTTGTTAAACATGGAAGCTTCTTCCTAGGCTATCAATTTGGTATGAATGTTTTTAAACAAGATAACAAAGTTGAATTGAATTTACTTGGCGGCCCTTCTTTAATTTATTTCTGGCTTAAAGGAGACACCAATACTTCCACAGATTTCAGTTTAGGTTTATCCATAGGAGAAGAGGTGAGTTATACAATCAGTCAAAAATTAAATTTGGTAGCAGAAGGAGGATTGTTCTTATTCCCTGCTTTTACTTCTTATTTTAGTGTGGGACTTCAATGGGACTTGTAATAGCTAAGCAATCTACTGTAAATAACTTCTGAGCTAGCTTATACTATGGGAGTAAACTCATTTATTGTAACGTTGTTGGTGCAAAAAAGGGATTTGCCTTTGATCAAGCTAAAAGCTACTTTTTTAGGTATATGTTCACGCTCTATATTACGAAACAAAAGATCCGCCTTTGGAAAAATGGCGTTAAAAATGAGCTAAGTGCTACTTTTGATCAAAAGTTGAAGAAAATCCAAGAAGAGACCGATCAGTTCACGAATTATTATAAGCTGGTACTAGCCCAAATAGAGCAAGAAGTAAGCAGCCGTAATCAGAGGTTTCAGGAAGAAAATGCCTATCTCTTTGAATGATATATAGCAAGCGGACAAAAGTATCAGTAATTGTAGAAAGGCTATAAAGTTTCTTTCCATAGAGTCTATAAAAGGCAAATGGTTAAGCCTAGTAACAAGTTTTACCAAGTTTATCACCAGTACTTTATCCTATACTTTTATATATAGTTATTTCGTAAATTGCTTATACTGAAGAATTAGCAAGTACCCTTGTGCTAAGTTGTATGTAAAACTTATATGCTAAGCTTTGTGGTAGTTCACCTAGCCTAAACTATCTATAAAAACATAAACAACTTTATACTAAACAAACTTACCAAGAAGCTCTCGGATATGCATCACATGGATAAAAGATGGATTATACAACCTCCCTCCTCTTCTAACATGATTGAGTCATTGGTACAGGCTATTGGGGTAGATGAAGCTATTGCTGTACTGCTTGCGCAAAAAGGAATTTCCAATTTCGATCAAGCTAAAAGTTATTTTAGACCTTCATTAGAGGAGCTTCCTAGCCCATTCCTGATGAAAGGGATGGATAAAGCTGTAGAACGATTACTACACGCCATGGGAAATCAAGAAAATATACTGATCTATGGGGACTATGATGTGGATGGAACTACTTCCGTTGCGTTGGTATATGGGTTCCTAAAAAGATATTATGATAAGCTTCAATTTTATATCCCGGATCGGCACCAAGAAGGATATGGCGTATCTCAGCAAGCGATTCATTGGGCCATGGAGAAAGGGATCTCACTCCTCATTACTTTGGATTGTGGTATTAAAGACATTGCTAGTATCCAACAGGCGCAAGCAGCAGGGATAGATGTAATCGTATGCGACCACCACGAACCAGGAGAAGGCTTACACCCTGCCTACGCTGTTATCAACCCTAAACAAAAAGATTGTCCTTATCCCTTTAAAGAGCTTTCAGGATGCGGGGTGGGATTTAAGTTCCTACAAGCTTTCCTCATCCAACAAGGAATCTCCCTACATGAACTATATAATCAGTTGGATTTAGTAGCTATTAGCATTGCGTGTGACCTCGTGCCGCTAATTGGTGAGAATAGAATTTTAGCTTATCATGGGCTCCAGAAAATTAATACCAACCCGTCGGCAGGAGTACAAGCAATGATGCAAGTGGCCAATCTGCCCACCAAAATGGGTATTTCAGAATTGGTATTCGGATTGGGCCCTCGGTTGAATGCAGCTGGAAGAATAGACCATGGGAGCTTGGCTGTGCGGCTGCTTTTGGCAGAAGATATAGCCAGTGCCCTACCCTTGGCTCATCAAATTGAGCAAAAGAATAGCATGAGAAGGCACTTAGATAGCACCATCACTGCCGAAGCCATGCAACTGCTCGAAGCTAGTACGTGTAACTTGACCGCTAAGACAACCGTTCTTTTCAAAGAAGATTGGCACAAAGGGGTGATAGGTATCGTAGCTTCTAGATGCATAGAACGTTATTATAGACCTACTATTATTTTGACAGCTTCAGGCAACAAGGCCACAGGGTCTGCCCGTTCGGTTATTGGATATAACATCTATGAAGCTATCTCTGCTTGTGCGGATTTACTAGACCGATATGGCGGACATGCTTATGCAGCAGGGCTAACCTTACCCATAGAAAATGTACAAGCTTTTCAAGAGCGATTTGAACAAGTGGTAGCTAGTACTATTGCGCCAGAAATGCTAACCCCTATCCAACCCATCGACCTATGGATTCCTATTGAAAAGGTCAATGCCAAATTTTACAATATCCTCCGGCAGATGGCTCCCTTTGGCAATGGCAACATGAGCCCTGTTTTTGCTAGTGAACCCTTGGTAGCCAGCAGGTTTAGTATTCTCAAGGAAAATCATTTGAAGTTAGTCATTCAACAAACTCCTACAGGTGAAGAGATAGAGACTATAGGATTTGGATTAGCTCAATATGCTCCTTTGGTAAGCGACCGTAAGCCCTTTCGGATGGCCTATACAATAGAAACCAATGACTACATGGGGAATGTTAAATTACAACTTCAGATTAAAGGTTTACAAGGAATATCGTTACCTTAGCAGACAAGTAATTGGTAAGTGTCAGGAGGAGTAGCTCCCAACCCCACATTTTGAAACAGTCGCTCGGCTCTGCCGAGTGACAAATATGTTGCAGGAGTGTGCTCCTGGAACCACCACAACATCATCATGGAACTTAGAGCTGACAACCTAGTCAAACAATACAAAGGTCGATTTGTAGTCGACCATGTCTCTGCTGCTGTCTCTCAAGGAGAGATCGTAGGGCTACTTGGCCCTAATGGAGCTGGTAAAACGACTACCTTTTACATGCTAGTAGGCATAGTAAAACCCAACGAGGGTGATGTATACTTAGATGACCTTAACATCACCAAGCTCCCTATGTATAAAAGAGCACAGCTCGGTATCAGTTATCTACCACAGGAAGCATCCATATTTAGAAATCTAACGGTAGAAGAAAACCTGATGGCTATCCTGGAACATACCAACCTCTCTGTCCAAGAACAGAAAGAAAAGATGGAGTCCTTATTAGAAGAATTTAGTATTACGCATATCCGAAAAAACCAAGGCAAGGTGCTTTCAGGCGGAGAACGTAGAAGGACGGAGATAGCTAGACTATTGACTATCGATCCCAAGTTTGTGTTATTAGACGAGCCTTTTGCAGGGGTAGACCCCATAGCAGTAGAGGAGATTCAACATTTAGTAGCCAAGCTGAAAGATAAGAACATTGGTATCCTCATCACCGATCACAACGTTAATGAAACGCTGTCTATTACAGACCGTGCTTACTTGATGTTTGAAGGAAAATTACTCAAGGCAGGTACTGCAGAGGAGTTAGCAACTGATGAGCAAGTACGTAAGGTGTACTTGGGCAAGCACTTTGAGCTTAAACGTAAGTTTTGAGCGATTGTCATCGAGAGCCACGTAGTGGCGTAGAGGTCTCCATAAGCCTTGCAATCAATCATACTTGGAAGGTAAATCCTGTGATGCATACTTATTCTTTATATTTAGATATGAACGAGTACCATTAGATAGCTATTGGGGCTTTAATAGCCGGGTAAGGATCATAACCTTCTATCTGAAAATCCTCATACTGGAAAGCAAATATATCTTTGACTGCTGGGTTGACTTTCAGGATAGGTAAAGGCCTAGGCGTCCTTGTCAGTTGTAACTGAGCTTGTTCTAGATGATTATTGTACAAATGAGCATCCCCCAAGGTATGAATAAACTCCCCTACCTGTAACTCACATACCTGGGCTACCATGGTAGTGAGTAAGGCATAAGAAGCAATGTTAAAAGGCACTCCTAAGAATACATCCGCACTTCGTTGATACAGTTGGCAAGACAACTTACCATCCGCCACATAAAACTGAAATAACACATGGCAAGGCGGCAAAGCCATCTTATCTAATTCTCCTACATTCCAAGCACTGACTATAAGCCTTCTAGAGTCTGGATTAGTCTTGATCTGTTGGATGACCTGTGTAATCTGATCTATGGAACCTCCATTTGCACTCGGCCAGCTGCGCCATTGAGAGCCATAAATAGGACCTAGGTTGCCTTGTGGGTCTGCCCATTCATCCCAGATAGTGACCCCATGCTGATGTAAGTAGTCAACATGGGTATTGCCTTGTAAAAACCAGAATAACTCATAAAAGATAGATTTGATATGTAGCTTCTTGGTAGTTAACAAGGGAAATCCTTGTGATAGATCAAACCGCATTTGGTAGCCAAAAACACTTTGAGTACCCGTACCTGTACGGTCTTGCTTAGGATGACCATGTTGTATTACATACTGCAGTAAGTCGAGATATTGTTTCATATAGAAGTAGTTGACGTAGTTGGTGAGTAAATATAGATGGTAAAATTACATAGAAGACTTTGACTTGCCATTGATTGGCAACAATTCAATGTATGGAATATGGATAAGTGTAAAAATTTTCAGGTTGCATCCCCTATAGGTAGGGACCCCCTATTCGAAAGCTTATTAAAAAGCTTTACGAAATTAATTCCTATATTGGGGTATATCCACCACCCTTCCAAACTATGTAAACGCCAGTTATCATATGGCTGGCTCGCTTTTACTAGCTCTATCAAACTTTGTGTAACACTTATACCCAGTATTAATCCAAAAGAAAATTCATACTGCAAGCCTGCTGCTGCTGTTATTCCAACCCGTACTACTTGAGACTTATCCACTATAGGCTGCCGTCCCTTCAGGTATTTCCCTTCTATCCCATAAAGAAAGCAAAACTGTCCAATACGTGTATAATTCCCATAATTAGGACGTGGATAGTTTGTCACTAGAATAGGTACTTTCAATTCCCAAAATGGACTATATACAGATTTGGGAGTAAGATAATATAACATACCAGTACGTATTCCTCTTCTTTCATTCCATTTATATTCACCAAAGGCGCCCCATTCCACTGAATTAGTTGGGAAATTATTTCTGAATTCAACACCCAACTTGAATTCTCTCTTATCAGTTTTATCACTGACTTTCTGAGTAAGATCGGGAGCTTTGCCGTAGTTTAAGTTCCCATGAGCTAATAAAAAAAGATAGTTGATAATAGTAGTTTCTTTTTCATTGTCTTTTGTTTATGAATGCTTACGTTCTATCAATGGTTCAACACAGTTATAAAATTACTTATAAAACTTAGACCTACAGTTGGTGGACAAGGACTAAATTTGTTAAATACTTCTAACCTAACGTAATGCTCAGCGTATGAAAAAGCAACTTCCACAACCCATCATCCCCCAGGTACTGATAGGCGACTTAGCTGAAGGAAACTATTGTGTCACACGCGTCAATAACCAAGTGGTATTTGTTGAAAATGCAGCACCCGGCGATATCATGGATATCCACATCATCAAAAAGAAGCGTGGTTACGCCATAGCCGCCCCCCTACATCTACATACACCAAGCCCCGTACGTACAACACCCTTTTGTAGTCACTTTGGAGTTTGTGGAGGTTGTCAATGGCAACACGTTAGCTACCCAGCACAACTGGCAACCAAAGAGCAAATGGTCAAGGACAAGCTCATTCACTTAGGACATATCAATAACCCACCCGTAGCACAGATCTTAGCGGCCGATCCTATTCAGTATTATCGTAACAAGCTAGAATATACTTTTTCTACGAAGCGTTGGCTAACGAAGGAGGAAATACAAGGCCACCAGCCATTAGACCGACAAGCATTGGGCTTTCATAAGCCTGGTTACTTTGATAAGGTCGTAGAGATACAACACTGTTATCTCCAAGGCGATCCTTCTAATGCCATTCGGCTAGCTGTAGGTCAATTTGCGCGGGAACAAGGTATGAGCTTCTATGACTTTCATACTCACCAAGGCGCCCTCCGGAATTTGATCATCCGTACTGCTTCTACAGGAGAAGTTATGGTAATTGTGCAATTTGGCACAGCCCAAGAAGCAGAGGTAGAACAGATGATGCAGTTGATTCATACACAGTTTCCACAGCTCACTTCTTTACAATATGTGATCAATACCAAGTTTAATGAGACCTTTTATGATTTACCTGTGCACTGTTATGCAGGGAAGCCCTTTATTACTGAGGTAATCGATGGCTTGCAATGGCAAATAGGCCCTAAGTCTTTCTTTCAAACGAATTCTAAGCAAGCAAGTGTTCTATATAGAACCGCAACTAACCTAGCTGACTTACAGGGCCATGAACTGGTGTTTGATCTGTACACAGGGGTTGGCACGATTGCGCACTATTTGGCCAGAAAGGCTCGGCAGGTAGTAGGCATTGAAATGGTGGAAGGGGCTATACAAGACGCGAAAACCAATGCAGCACTCAACCATCTGAATAATGTAAGCTTTTATGTAGGCGACATGAAAGATATCCTACAAGCAGCCTATGTAGCCGCTTGGGGCAAACCCCAAGTAGTTGTAACAGACCCACCGAGGGCAGGCATGCACGCGGATGTTATCCAACAACTACTGGAGTTAGAACCTGAAAAGATTGTTTATGTGAGTTGTAATCCTGCCACACAAGCCAGGGATATAGCCCTCTTAGCTGCCAAGTATCAACTGATTCAAGCACAACCTATTGATATGTTTCCCCATACAAGCCATGTAGAGAATGTAGCTTTGCTGGTGAGGAAAGAATAAAAGCCGCGGATAAGGCCGGGGTTATCTAAAGAGACCAAGTTCATCAAATCAAGCCTGTAGATATTGTATATGTCCTGCATCAGCCCAATTTAAAATCTTATGATCTCTAGTAAGCAATACAGCCCCATGAACCTTTGTGGTTGCTACAATAATTCTATCAGCTGGGTCACCATGAAAGTCATCCACTAATAAAATGCTTTCAGCAGCAATCTCAGGAGATAAATCTTTAATTATTGCTCCATCGATATTTACTATAGATTCTAGAAAGTCTTTTATAGGCTCATAGATATTGATACGCTTTTTAAGATATAGCATTGCAATTTCCCATAAAGAAATAGAGCTTATCAATAGTTGGTTATTTTCTTGTGCCAAAGAAATATGCTTTTTAGTAGTCTCCCTTAGTTCCTCCGGTTCTAAAAGTGCCCAAAGTAATACATGGGTATCAACCACTAAAGGTCCATTTATAGTACTATTCATACTTGTACGTCCCATTTTTCTTCGATGGGCCCAATAATATCTCCTTTGATCTTAGCTTTGTTTCTCAACATACCAAACAAAGAAGCTTTTTCACTATCGAGCGGCATTACTCTAGCTATTGGCTTATCTCTTTTTGTTATAACAACTGGCTGATGATCTGATTGTAAGTTTTCAATTATCTCAAGGCAGTGGGCTTTGAATTTACTAATGGCAATTTTTTTATACATCAGAATATTAAAATTATAGTCTAGTTTTAAATTGACCATTATATATAGTCAATATACAAATATAGTATTTATTATTTATTTATATTCTCTATTGGCTACTTCTATTGTCTGATTAAGGGCATAACCCTAACTTTTTCAGTTAATTATACTATACTAAACAACCTTGTATTAGGTGATTATATATAATATATTGGCAAAA
>CAZZEE010000052.1:0-8004 GCA_964652695.1 uncultured Cytophagales bacterium | reverse complement strand
ACTCTATATCCACTTCATAAGGCCACCATGCCTGTGTCCCTTGCTGAGAAGCAATTGCTTGTAAGTTAGTAAGCATGTTATAATAGGGAATAAAAAGTCTACTATTCATATCCAAGAAGTCACTTTCTTCTCGCCAATGTCTCATCAGTTGGCGAAATAAATCGGTCCTGTGCTTGGGGAAGTAATCTACTTGATACGATTTGACATCTGCCAAGGATGCTGCTTTTCGGATAGCCTTATCTAATCCACCTAGTTCATCTACCAACCCATGCTTTTTAGCCAGACTACCAGGCCATACCCTCCCTTCACCCAAAGCTACTATAATCTCTTTTTTCATTTGTCGACCTGTAGCTACCCTGTCCAAGAAAGTTTCATAACCCGCTTCAATATGTTGTTGAATAACCTGCTTTTCATAGGTGGTGAAAGGCCGTGTTGGGTTAAATAAATCTGCAGATGGGTTTGTTTTAACAACATCACCTACAATGCCCAGCTTATTTTTTAACAAAGCATGCGCATCGAAATACATGGCAAAGATGCCGATAGACCCTGTGATAGTAGTAGGCTGTGCGAAGATATAGTTAGAACCTGCCGCTATGTAATACCCACCTGAAGCGGCCACATCTCCCATAGAGGCTACCACAGGCTTATGTTCCCTTGTTAGCATAATCTCTTTCCATATCGTATCGGATGCTAAGGCACTACCACCTGGGGAATTAATGCGAACGACAATGGCTTTGATAGATGCATCTTCTCTGAGCTCTTTGAGTGTCTTCACAAAGGCGCCAGCGGAAATATGCTTCATGCCCATCACCTCCTCATCCATAATAGCACCTGTTGCTACCAGCACTGCTATTTTATGGGGGCTTGGGAACGTAGGCATATGCTTTTCACAATAGGCATTATAGGTGTGATAATCCACATAGTTGACTTTGCTATCTGCTGGTAATGCTAGCTTTGACTTGACCAACTGTTCTGCATCACTAGCATAGCCTATCTTAGTAAACAGGTGTGCTTGATAAGCTTTCTCGGGCTGGGTAACATGGAGCGTACTAGCTAACTGCTGTAAAACAGCAGGAGTTATATTTCTGGCTTTCGATATAGTTTGCAGCAAATGGCTATAAATGGTATGGAGCAAGGTAGCATATTGATCCTTACTGGCATCGCTCATAGCATATCTAGTAAAAGGTTCTATTGCACTTTTATAACGTCCTACACGGAATATCTGTGGTGAGATATCAAGTTTATCTAATAAGCCCTTGTAGAACAGCGTAGTGAGTTGAAGTCCTGTAAACATGAAATTGCCACTTGGATGCAGCACAATCTCGTCTGCTAAGGCAGCCAAATAATAACTTTTTGAAGTGTAAGTGGAACCATAAGCCACTATAAATTTGCCCGTGCGTTTAAAAGCTGCCAATGTGTCCCTTAATTCCAACAGGCTAGCCCAACCGCCCGAAAGTCCTTCTACATCTAAATACATCCCCTTGATATGTTCATTTTTTTGTGCAGCACAGATAGCTTTCTTGATGGCTATCAAATCTAATTCATGCGGCTTGTCTTTATCGAAAATAGGTAGCAAAGGTGCAGAAACTGAGTCTACCAGCTGACCATGAAGCGTTAACCGCAAGACAGTATCAGGCGATAAATGGGAAGGGACCGTTGCCTGATAAGCATGCTTGGATATAACTACGAATGTGCCTATGACAAGCCCTACGCTGATACCTGCACCAAGCATGGTACCAAGGGCTATAACTATAATTTGTTTAAGAAATTTTTTCATAAAATGGGAATTTAGGAGTAATATACTCCATTTTTTCATAACTAGCTCTACCTGCTTCGCAGCATAAACCCCCAACCCACCATGGCGACTGCCCCGCCACTACGTGATGTCACTGTAAGGCCTAGAGGGCCTTTTGGCAGGTCCAAGGGCTTGAAAGCCTCGTTAGGGACCATGGTTACGTAGGCCTGCAGAGTATAAAAGACAATCCAGAACCCCACTCCCCTACTATCCACCATATGGTATCATATCCTCGCTACCGGGTCTTATAAGTTCATTGCATGGGTTCCATAGAGCCCTTAGTCCCTGGATCCCAGCCTCCGGTGGGATAACAGAACGGGCCATTCAATAGGCAACATATACATTAAGTTAGCAACCCATCTTAACAGAAGCTCAATTTATTGATTTCCTATTTTCCGATCAACTTTTACCTTCAGTGATGTTGAGAGTTTGTTCTCCATACTGATAGGAGCTGGCTAGTTGAGCAGAAAAAAGTGTGGGGAGAAAACTCCCCACACCACAAGAAAGAAACCTCACCTATATTTTGATATACAAAAACCAATAAAGAATGCTAATTTGTTACTCATTGAGGTTGACCTTGCTGGCTTGAATGAGTATCTTTCGATGGCTCAGCATTTCTACAAAGAGGACAAGTAGGCATTAACTCTTTTTTTGCTGCTGTTGCTTTTATTTGTCCATAACATTGCTCACAAACAAAGTGATTACAGACCCAATATTTACATGCTGCTTGTTCCTCATTAGTAAACTTATTCAAACAAACTGGACAGTCCTCCTTATCAGGATCCTTATCCTCCTGTAAATCATTAGCTTCGTTGCCTTCTTCTTTTATTTCTTTTTTTTCTTGTATTCCTTCTCTATCCTCTTGAGACTGCACAGGATGCTCTTGGTGCTTAACTGCGTTGCAATGATGACACATGGCCTCATACTCGCCATTATCATATCTACACACCACACAAATCCATGTGGACTCTTCAGTAGCTATTTCTTCTGGATTACCTGCCACCTGATTCCTAGATAAAAGAACATGATCAGCTTGAATTGGGCGATTATCAGAATTTTTAAAGTAACAACTTGTACCTACAGGCAATACCCATAGAGTGATTATAAGCAGCGAGAATAGTGAACTCCCTTTCACTATTCTTAATGTATAATTTCTCATAGCTTTCGAATTTAGTAGGTGATTGAATACGCTTAATCCATCTCCTCCTATATAATTTACTATTTTTTAGCTATAATTGGTAGTTTATCAAGCGCAGATTACCGAGCAATTTTCCAACAGATATGATAGGAAGGGAAAGATTGGAGTGTACACCTGAAGAAAGCGCAGAACACAAGCGAGGAGGCTTGTGTTATTGGTGGATTATGGACCAGTTTTTTAAACTAATATGCTTAAAGGAGAAGACTGCAATATATAACTTAAGAAAGCCCATAACACAAGCCTCCTCGCTTGTGCTATGGGGAGATCTGAGAGTTGCCAACTGGCACAGAAGAAAAACTGTTGCGTTAGTTTTGGGAATGCTGAAAAAGGTTACAACCCTGGAAGGTCACATGCTATAGTTCTGAAGTAAAGAACAATCTAGCTGCTTTTTCTATCAAGTCTGATCGAAGTGGCATCTTAGCTCGACATATTGGACAAAGAATAGCTTTGCGAGATTTAACATATTCTTGAACCATACCTGCATAGCAGCCTTCACAAAGCATATAAGCACATTGATTCGTACACTTTATTGCTTTTTCCCCAGGTTTCTCCGTATTAAAATTGTCTATGCACACGCAACAATCATCTGTATCTTGAGGCTGATGTTCATGTTGTGCATCTGCCGTAACATGTCCATCCCCTTGTACTTGGTCAATAATATCCTTTACAAGATCCTTGATAATACCCTCTATACCATCTTCTGCCTCTGTGGTAGTAGTTTGGTCTGCCGCCTGTCCATTTGCTTGTGTACTTGTCTGTGCTCCCATACCTGGCATGTTCTGTAACCCCACACTAGGAGCCTCCGGATTCCTTGTTGCTTCTCTTGGCGTAGTTTCTCTGGTTACAGCATTTTCGCTCCTTGCAGCTCTTATCGTATCTTCTCTTTGACTATGGTTATGGTTACTCCCTTGCTGCCTATTTATCCCACAAGCCTGACAAAAATGTCTAAAAGATGTATTTCGAAACTGGCAATTGCCACAATTCCATATATCTGTCGACCTATCTGGTAATCTACTTGAACTTGAATATGCACCACCATCCCTGTCACCGAACCTATCCATACGCACAAACTTATCCCCATGAAAAGCTTTTACGAGTTTATTGTCAGGGCCTTTGAGATTACTACAATCACAGCTTATACAAAAAGGCAGTACCCCCAGCACTATGATCAATAGATAACCTTGTTTTACTGTTCTTACTATATAATTTTTCATCATTTATTTGAAAAGCTTGGCTACGTTATACCCTACATAAAGCTGATTACTCATAGAGTGGGAAGTTATTTTTTCCGCATCCTCACTATCATGCTCGGCTTCAAGATCACGACGGTCTAGTAGACCATAACTAAAGTGCGTTCCTATTTCAAGCCCATTGGTAAATCGATAGGCAAGCCCACCTATCAACGCTAGGTCAAATGAACGTAACTTTAATTGCTTGGGAACATCATCTTCTTCTAATTCTTCTTCCGTCAGTTCTTCATCTTTGCCGCCTGTTAACGTATAGTAGGTAGTAGATAATGCAAAACTAGGCTGTAACCCTAAAGATAACTTGATACCATTTCCCTGTGGCTCTGTACAATAAGTAACTACTACAGGAACGATGACGCTTTCTTGTTTAGCTTTGCCAGCTAGGGCACCTAGGAATAGATACGCTCCTGTTCTTCCATAGAGGAGGTCTACTCCAACCCCAAGCTGAGGAAGGAAATAGAATTCACCTGTTACACCTGCTGTAAACCATAGAATACTCCCTGTAGTAACGCTACCTTTTTTCTCGAAGGAGACCTCCTTGAAACTTATATTGTCGGAAATACTTAGCCGACTGAGACTACCTCCAATTTGAGGGCCAAAAGACATTTTACTAAGCAGGGTTCCTCCACTTTTTCGCTTAGGAGGTTTGGCCCATGAATTGGCTGTAGGAAAAAGGATGGATAGTAGTAGGGTACTAATGAATATTTTTTTATACATAGGTATTGAGAGCTTATCTGATTTAAATGAATTTTACAATTTAAAAGGTGCAGTAAGTAAGGTTAATCGAGATTTTTAGCTTCACGATACAAACCACCTTACAAAAATAAACTAAATGATGATAATTTAGGTTGCTTTAAACTAAATTCTGATAAAACTCGCTAGTTTTATGACTAAGTAAGCTTGTTACACACTAGAGCTGGCTATTATCCGTCGTATTTATTTTTAAACACGGGCAATAACACCTACAATTCGACCACGACAATTATTTGACCAACATGACTAAACGACTCTTCACAAAGTATGTATATCTTATTTTAATAAATCTTCTAGGCATTAGCCTGCTAGGAAGCAGCTCGCTAGTAACCAGTGCCTCTGTTGCTATTCAGGCTAAAACTCCGCCGATAGCCTTACCCTATCAGCCTGCCCCAACCAAGCTACATGACTTATTACACACCAAGCTAGAAATAGCGCTCGATTGGAAACGCCAGCAATTACAAGGCGTAGCTACCATCCAACTAAGACCACACTTTTATCCACAGCAACAGCTCGTCTTAGATGCACACCATTTTACTATTCATCAGGTTGCCTTGGTGAATGACCAAAAAAAAGCTGTCGTGTATACTTATAATGATCATCAGCTAACCATTCAACTAGATCGCCTCTATACACGAGAAGAAACCATTACCATCGAGATCAGCTATACCACTCGTTCTATACCCAAGAAGCGCAAGCAGCACCTGGGTGATGAACAAGGTATCTATTTTATTCAAGGTAATGATAAGCATCATATTCCTCAACAAGTCTGGACCCAAGGCGAGCCTAATACCAGCTCATATTGGTTTCCTACGATAGATACGCCGAATCAACGGTTGACCCAGGAAGTATACGTGACAGTAGAAGACAGGTTCAAGACTTTATCCAACGGGGTATTGGTTTACTCTACCTTGAATGATAACCATACGCGTACAGACTACTGGCAAATGGAATTACCTCATGCCCCCTACCTCTTCATGCTAGCGGTAGGAGACTTTGTAGAAATAGAGGATGAATGGAGCGATATTCCTATCAGCTATTATGTTGCACCTACCTATGCACCTTATGCCAAAATGATCTTTGAACATACTCCTGAGATGTTGGATTTCTTTTCTGAGAAGTTAGATTATCCTTTCCCATGGCCTAAATACAGCCAGATGATTGTACGAGACTACATAGCAGGAGCTATGGAGAATACTACTGCCGTCATCTTTACGGAAGCCATTCAAGGAGACGAACGAACATTATTGGACAAGCAGGACCGAGACCGTATCATTGCCCATGAATTATTTCACCATTGGTTTGGTAATCTAGTCACCTGCAACACATGGGGGCAATTGGCCCTTCAAGAATCTTTGGCAGAGTGGGGAGCACACCTGTGGTACGAGCATCATTATGGGAATGATGAACGGGATCGCCTCATAGATACAAGCATCAAAAATTACCTAGAAGAATTTAAAACTAAGCAAGCGAGTGTTATTAGAGATCACTACCAATCCCCTATCGATATGTTTGATAAACATACCTACAGCAAAGGAAGCCTTATCTTGCATATGCTTGAGACCTATATAGGGCAGGAAGCTTTCTTAGAGTCACTCAGCCAATACTTGAAAAAACATGCTTTCTCATCCACTGATATATATCAGCTACGCAGGGAATTTGAAGAAGTAACAGGACAAGACCTGAACTGGTTCTTTAACCAATGGTTTTTAGCTCCTGGACATCCCATACTGCAGGCGGAACATACTTATAACCAGGGGAAATTAGTGCTCAAAATAGGACAAAAACAAGGAAATCAAACACCTACCTACCAACTCCCTTTAGCAGTAGATATCTGGGTAAAAGGGAAAAAAGAACGTCATATGATTACAGTAAGCCAAGCTTATCAAGAATTTACTTGGCCAGTAGCCCACACACCCGAGGTAGTATATATAGATAAGCATTACTTATTGGTAGGAGAAATAGAACATTCCCAGAGTAACGAGGCTTATCAAAAGCTATATAATTATGCGGCAGATTATTGGGCTAAACAAGCAGCGATTCAGCATTTCAGTACTAAAAAGGCAGATACATCAGCTTACTATAACTTCTTCAAAGACGTCTTAGGAGATAATTATTGGGCTTTCCAGGTGGTAGCTATGGAAAATTTTAAAGGATATAAACAGGCTGATAAAAAATGTCCAACTATTGCCACGATCGAAGAGAAGTTATTAAATCTCACGCAATCCCCGCACACCCGCGTACGAGCCCAAGCATTAGAGACCTTGAGTACCCTACAAAGCGCTAGTAAACATGTATCTACTTACAAAACTTGTCTACAAGACCCTTCTTATCAGGTAGCAAGTGCTGCGTTATATGCCTATGCAAACCACAGTTTAGAAGATCCCCAGCCTATCAAGAAAGATATCTTATCATCTTTTGAAGCTTACGACAATATTCACATCATCGAGAAATTAGCTGCTTATTATACCAACATCAAGCAGGCTGATAAGTATGAATGGCTTTATCATAAAACTCAAAGCCTATATACCCAATGGGGCTATGAGCAGCTACTAAGCTGTTTAGCCAAGTATGTAGCAGCAGTTGGAACTTCCCAGCAACAAGAGAGCACACTCGTGTTATTGCAAGAGATCTTACACCAAGAGGAAACCAACCTACCTATTCAATCAGCTGCCTATAAGGCTTTGAAAGCTTTGCCTCCTACTAAAGCGGTCAAGCAATTGTTGACTGAGATGAAGATGGAGGAGTAAGAATCCATGAGTGAGACCTCATTTATGTTAAAAAAGATATTACTGCTTGTTGTACTATTTAGCTGTGTCGTTGTTTATACACCTGCAAAGCCTTCCTCACGAAATCATGCTGATGGGAAAGAAGATAATACATATATGGAAGCGTGGCGATATGGCATTCAATTGGGTCCTTCATTTCATACATACGAGCCTGAAGAGAAGCATAAATAGGAAGGGAATTTTAGCCCTTTAATCACAGCAGAGAGTTTTTTGCCTACTTGT
>CAZZEE010000051.1:1998-8113 GCA_964652695.1 uncultured Cytophagales bacterium | reverse complement strand
ACTATATATACAATGGGAGATAGGGATAGAAGCGATCATAGATTATGATAATCCTAAAAAAGTATTTACATGTGAATTGGAAAATAAAACAAATCAACCAATAAACCAGTTAAAGTTAGCATGGGAAGGGTTAGAAGGTACTACTCTTAAGGTTGCAGAAAGCGCAGCTGGTAACAAAATGATTGATATACCTGCTATGCAAAAGAAGCTAGAAGTCTTAAACGTGGGTTGGCCGGTGGTTGGAGCACCACATCAAGCGAAATTTAAAATGACAGTAACAACGGCTGATCGAGTGGTGGTATATCAGAAGGAACATCTGATTGCTTTTTATGCCCCGCACTTGAGTATTAGTCTGGAGAATGGGCCAGGGCCGTTTAAGGTGGCTGACATAGTACAATTGAAAATTAAAGCAGATGCCAACGTAGACGAGCATAGGCTTCAAATAGCCAAGTTCCAATATACGTCTTCCAATAATGCAGAACTTACAATTGAAGATCAGAATGTACTAGGGAAAAACGTGCAGGAACTATTGAAATTAGCAAAAAAAGGAGATTTGAAAGCCCTTGCTCATAATGTTGAGCATACCATCTCTCTTACTATAAAACCTAAAGCCGATCTTAGCGGCGGCTCCTTTACAGAACTTAAGTTAGACGGTAGTTATTATGATAGTGCAGCGGTAAAAGTACCTGAAATTAAAATAGATTGGGTAGGTAAAGTGGGTATGACTATGAAATCTGCTGAAAATGAGGTGATAGATAATGGTACGTTAGTTGCTAATGGTGAAAAAGAATTTAAGATTGTATTCACTAATAATGGTGAGTTTCCATTAGACAAAGAGCGATTAGAAGAATTGGAGTTCAAAATAGTTCCTGTAGGTGATGGTTCTAAGTCACCTGATAAAGTCTTATATAAGTCAAACAAAACTGTTGATTTAGCAACGAACTCAGTTACATTGTGGGATATTGTAAAGAGACAGTTTAAACAAGGAGAAAGTGAGAAAATTGAAGCGGCTTTTACTATCAAGCCAGATAATAAGAATTTAATTGAATTTACAGTACAGTTAGTCGGTAAAGGAGCTTTTGACGGTTTTGATACTAATCAGATAGTCAAATGGATGTCTGTAGGTAAGTTAGTGATTACTAATCCATCACCGATAATCGTTACTACTAAGAGATCCCAGAATGAACTGGAAGACTTTAGGTTTGAAATTCAAAATAATGGTCCTGATTTAGATGCAGAGGATTTAAAAAAGATTGTGGTTGATTTTCTTCGTGGTGATAAGAAGATAGGTACTACTAAAAAGATAGGTAAGAGAAACGCAGCATACAGAACAATTGCTTTTACTAATATTGACCCTAACTCCTCCTCTAAAGTACAAGCTATGGCTGCTCAATATCAACAACTGATTGATGAAAAGGATAATAAGGGGCAAATAACTTTATATAATTTATTAGAGCTAAACTTTACAAATGTCCAAGGAATTAAAAATGGTGACAAAGTAACAGTGCCATTAAAAAATATACCGATTAGTTCTTCAGGAGCTTCAGGAAAAGATAAACTCATATCAGCTAGGTTGTGTCTTAAAGATTTGACCAGTATGAAAATTATAACAGAAATAGTCATCAAGGAGAAAAAAAAGTAAGGGAATAAGTAAAATACAATAAGAGAGGCCCCATTTTTATAGCCCCGGCACAAGTAAGAAAAGCTTGTGCCGGGGTTTTTTTATTATCTAAGGCTAATGGCTCGGTTGTGGCGAGTGGGGGGGGGTATTGGGTTATGTTGGATAGATGAGGCTAAGTATGGCTGGGTACTAGATATAGGTAGATAGCAATGAACGATTCATAGTGAAGCATCGTGTGTAGGCAATTGTATTGTATAGAGTTAAAAAAAGGTTGGTGGGAGTAACCTATGTAGAACCACACAGGCAAAAAAATAAAGTGATCCCGCTGGGATTCGAACCCAGGACCCTCTCCTTAAAAGGGAGATGCTCTACCAATTGAGCTACGGAATCAACTTAGCTAACAAGCTTGTAATGCAAAAGTAGCAGCGATTCAGTAAAATCAAAAGAAATCATGTAAATTTAGTTATTGTTTTTAACTTATACCTAGCCATGAATAATACACAGTCACCTCGCTGGTCTTCCACAAAGATCTATTGGCTTATACCTAACTTAATTGGTTATCTGCGTGTTGTATTGGTTGTAAGTGCCTTTTGTATATGCTTTAACCATCCGTACTGGTTTGTTTGCTTATATGGTGCCAGCCAGCTATTAGATGGGCTAGATGGGTATGTTGCACGGCGCCTACAGCAGACAACTATGTATGGGGCTATGTTGGATATGGTCTTAGATCGGGTCTCTACTACTGCTTTGTTAGTCATCTTAGCCAAATTTTACCCAGCCTATACAAGATGGTTCATGGTGGTCATGCTGCTCGATATTGTATCGCATTTTTTGCATATCTATAGTTCTCTACTGCATGGAAAGAGGTCCCATAAAACTATTTCTACCCATCAACACTGGTTACTAAGGCTATATTATAACTCTAAGTCTGTTTTATTTATCTTATGTGTAGGGAGTGAAGCTTGTTTATTATGGTTTTACTTACAGCATTTTGAAGCTTCTGAAGGTGGAAGTGCTTACTTGCAATCTGTAGGGGTGGTAATTATCACGTGTCTATTAAGTTTTTTGTTTTTCGTGAAGCAGGTGATTAATACAGTACAGCTTAGGCAAGCGGTCATGGATATTGTTGCTATAGATACCAAGGGATAAGTTATGAAAATATGGATCACTACGGTCACTACGTGGCTGCCAAGGCCTTGTGAGGCTCACAGGGTCGTGCGATGACGGAGGGGGCTTGCGCCAGTGAGAGTTGGAAGTTTAAGGATTCGTCACTACCATTGACACGCCTCTCTACGGCTCTTCGGGTTGCTTCGGCCCTAAAAGGGTCTCGCAATGACAGCGTGGCAGTTATGCAACCACTTGTGGTCTCGGCGGGAATCGAACCTGCATCAAAAGTTTAGGAAACTTCTATTCTATCCATTGAACTACGAGACCAAGAACGACGAAATTAGCTTATTGCTGGTCACTTGTCAAATAATGGGGATAAATAAGTAGATGCTTAGCCAAGACTTGTTGATATAAAACCTCTCTTAGTTCTGCCATATTCAGATTTTCTTTAGCAGAAATAAATACCGCCTGGTGCCCAAAGGGGATGGCATATTTCTGGCGTAATACCTCTGGATACACAATAGAAGCATGATCAGCAAGTGGCTGATCTGCTAGCTGATCCACCTTATTAAACACCAAGATGGTAGGGATATGATCTGCACCAATTTCCTGTAAAGTAGTTTGCACCACTTGTATATGCTCTTCGCACGCAGGATGGGATACGTCAATAACGTGCAACAAGATATCTGCTTCTCGGATTTCATCAAGCGTTGATTTAAAAGACTCAATGAGGCTATGGGGAAGCTTACGGATGAACCCTACGGTATCGGTGAGCAAATAAGCTATATTGTTGATGACTACCCTTCGGACAGTAGAGGTGATGGTAGCAAAGAGCTTATCTTCTATATAGGCATCAGATTTAGATAGTACATGCATGAGCGTAGATTTACCTACGTTGGTATACCCTACCAGGGTTACCCGTACCAGGTCTTGCCGATCTTTTCGCTGCGTAATACCTTGCTGGTTGATGGTCTCTAGTTTCTTTCGCAAGAGACTAATCTTATCTTGTACAATCCTGCGGTCTGTTTCCAGCTCCTTCTCCCCAGGTCCTCTCATGCCAGAGACACCCCCTTGTTGGCGTGATAGGTGTCCCCACATCTTGGTGAGACGGGGTAGCAAGTATTGGTATTGGGCTAGTTCTACCTGAATCTTGGCTTGTCTAGTTTGAGCACGCATCGCAAAGATTGCTAGGATGATGGCATTCCGATCAACCACAGGTCGTTCGAGTGCTTTTTCTAGGTTTCTGGCTTGTGAAGGGGCTAATTCATCATCAAAGATGACTTGGTCTACCTGCTGGGCTTTAACAAAAGCTTGGATCTCTTCTAGCTTCCCTTTTCCAATGAAGGTCTTGGGATTAGGCCTTTCAAGGTGCTGGATAAATGTATGAACAGGTTGGATAGCCAGCGTTTCACACAATAAGCTTAGTTCGTCCAGGTATTCTTTGGCCTTGGCCATCGGTTGCTTGGGTGTAGCCAGCGAAACTAATACAGCTGTTACTTGCTTAGGTGCTGTTTCTATATACTTTTTCATGGTATTGTTAATTTAGCATATTTTTGCATGATTAATCCACAAATAATGTGATTATTGTGTGGCTGTTATCCCCGGGAAGGCGGGGATGACACTCTAGTGCTATAATACATCTTTTTATACAATCTCAACGTGAGCTATACTCAATTAAAAATATCTTTTTCATAGCTTGTTTTTGAGTCCATAACTAATGTACTATTTTGGGGAAAATAATGCTATCCTTCGGGAAAAATAATTCTAGTCCATCATGAAAAACAACCTTACAACCAACTGGCCAGCACAGGACGTAGCTCAAGCAGTAGGTTCTACAACAACAGGTGATTGGGTCGCAATGGGTGTTGGCAAAGATTCAAGAGAACTCAAGCCAGGCGATCTTTTTATCGCCTTAAAAGGCCCCCAAGTAGACGGTCATGACTACGTTGTAACTGCTTTGGAAACAGGAGCTGCAGGTGCCATCGTCGATTGGGTTCCAGCGGGATTGGAGGGAGATTCGCGGCTTATCCTTGTGAAAGATACGTTGAAGGCACTCAATGACTTGGCGATAGCAGCGCGTGCACGTACAATAGCTAAAATAGTTGCTATAACAGGCAGTTTTGGCAAGACAAGTACCAAAGATGCGACGCAGCTTTTACTTTCTCAGTTTGGATCTGCATATGCTAGTGAACGAAGCTTTAACAATCATTGGGGCGTTCCATTTACCATGTCTAATATCCCTCCTGATGCTGATTTTGGTGTTGTTGAAATAGGTATGAACCATAGGGGTGAAATTGCCCCTTTGTCTCGGATTGCTCGCCCTCATGTAGCGCTTATTACAACCATTCGGGAAATGCATATGGAGCACTTAGGTTCTTTGGAAAATATAGCTGATGAAAAGGCTGACATCTTTGCTGGAATGGATAAAGAGGGAATAGCTGTTCTAAATCAAGATGATAGCATGTTCCACCGCGCCTTGGCAGCTGCTCAGGCTAGCAATCTTCGGATCATTACGTTTGGTAAGCATCTACTTGCTAATTGCCGCTTGCTTAGATATGCTGTTGAGCAAGGTGAATTGTTGATAGAAGCCAGTATAGATGGTATGCTTTTGAGCTATCGATTGCCAGCGCTAGGTGAGCATTGGGCATTGAACAGTTTAGCTGTTCTTGGAGTTATCCAAGCACTTGGCTTGGATGTTGTGAAGGCGTCCGAAGAATTTTTACATATGGTACTTCCAGAAGGGCGTGGGGTCCAGCACCGTGTGTTGACCCAACAAGGTGAAATTATTGTCATTGATGAGAGTTATAACGCCGGTCCTGATTCTATGCGAGCAGCCCTTCAGGTGTTGGGTTCTATGAAACCTTCAGGGAAGGGAAGAAGAGTAGCAGTTTTAGGTGATATGCGAGAACTAGGAACTCAAGCGAAGGAAATCCATGAATCGCTTGCCAATGATCTTATAACCAATCAGGTAGATGTTATCTTCACTTGTGGCGAGCAGATGGCATATTTATATGCTAGTATTCCTGAGAAAATGAGAGGGATTCATGCCTTGCAGCCAGTAGATTTAATACCTGCTGTGCTTACTTGTGTCCAACCAGGGGATATTTTTATGATTAAAGGATCTAAGGGGCAGTATGCGCATCGAGGGCGTATGTATGCTTTTGTAGAAGCTTTGTTAGGACTTTGTTAAGGGGGCACGGAAGTAACTTCCGCGCCAGGGTAACTTCCGCGCCACGGTAACTTCCGCGCCAGGGGTAACTTCCGCATACAACTGGCGCGGAAGTTCTTCTTCCGTGCCAGAGACTAAACTATGAATTACTAAAATATGGATTATACAACTGGCGCGGAAGTTCTTCTTCCGTGCCAGAGACTAAACTATGAATTACT
>CAZZEE010000051.1:0-1898 GCA_964652695.1 uncultured Cytophagales bacterium | reverse complement strand
AAAATATGGATTATACAACTGGCGCGGAAGTTCTTCTTCCGTGCCAGTACCCAAAAGGTAATTATAATGAGTGAGAAATATAAAATACGGGATCAGGTACAACGATACTTCATAACTTTTGCAGTTGTTGGCTGGATTGACGTGTTTACAAGGCAGCAATATTTCGATTTGTTGATCGAAAGCTTAAAGCATTGTCAACGAGAAAAAGGATTGGTAATAAGTGCCTGGTGCATTATGAGTAATCATGTTCATTTGATTGTAGGGAGGAATAGGGAGTTCAAACTTGAAGCGATTATACGTGATTTTAAGAAATTCACTTCTGTGCAATTATGTAGGGCTATTGAAGAAAATAAAGAGGAAAGTAGGCGAGAATGGATGTTAGCATACTTCCAACAGGCAGCTTTGGTAAGCAAAAAACATGTTAAGTACATGTTTTGGCAGAATGAATATCATCCTATAGAACTTGGTACGAGTACAATGGTGGAACAGAGACTAAGATATATTCATAATAATCCAGTAAAAGCGGGGATAGTAGAAAAAGCAGAAGCTTACACATATAGTAGTGCCAAAGATTATTATTTGGGCGAGCAAGGCTTGCTGCAAATAGAGTTTATAGGATAAGGGCGTGCACGGAAGTAACTTCCGCGCCAGGGGAAAATTACTCGACTACACTATGGATCAACAAGAAAGAACCCACCAATTAGCATTAAGCCTCATCAAAGGGGTGGGATTTACTGTCTGGAAAAGATTGATTGATCGGTTTGGGTCAGCGCAAGCTCTCTACTATGACTCAGTAGGTACGCTGAAGAATATTTTTAAAAAGGGTTATCAACCGATTATCCAATCTATTTTAAAAAGGGATACACTTCCCCAAGCGGAGGAGATTATACGCGAACAGCAGCAAAGAAATATACAGGTTCTTTCTTTTTTTGACGAGGCGTATCCAGCGCGTCTTCGACATACCACGAATCCTCCTTGCTTTTTGTACTACCAAGGTAATGTTGACCTTTGCCTCCCTAGGGTGATTAGCATAGTAGGAACAAGAAATGCTACGCCTTATGGGAAAAACACAGTCGAGAAGTTGGTAGAAGGGTTATCCGCTTATGGGATATTGGTAGTGAGTGGGTTGGCATATGGTATTGATATTCAGGCACATCAATTTGCTTTGCAGTATGGATTGCCTACTGTAGGTGTGCTGGCAAGTGGGCTGGATAAAATCTATCCAGCAGCACACAAGAAAATAGCTGGGGACATGTTGGCTAATGGAGGATTGTTAAGTGAGGTACCAGTAGGTAGCTTACTGGAAAATTTTCAATTCCCTACTAGGAATAGGCTCATAGCAGGTCTGGCAGACGCTACTATTGTAGTGGAGGCAGGTCATAAAAGCGGTGCTATTATTACGGCTAACTTTGCTAATGACTATGATAGGGAAGTGTTTGCTATTCCTGGCAATATTCATGAACCTTTTTCTGTTGGTTGTAATCAGCTGATTCGAACACAGCAGGCTCACCTAGTGACTAGTGTGGATGATATTGCTTATATGATGGATTGGCAAAAAGCAACCCAAGATACTATACATCATGCCCATTTGGATGAAGGGCAGCTAGCTGGATTGAGTCAAGTAGCCAAGGATATTATTCATATATTGCAACTGGTTGCTCCTAAGGATATGCATATTGACGAGCTAAGCCAGCAAGCGCAACTAGCGCCTTCGAAACTTTCGCCTGTCCTTTTGCAACTAGAGTTGAAAAATATGGTGCAAGGATTACCTGGTAGTAAGTATAAGCTAGGAAGTAGTAAGATTACTTAGTCATATTATAAGACTCAAGAACCTTCAAACAAAGCAAGAGAGTGGTTACCTAAAGATAGATTGATGGTTAAATGATAAAGGATACACA